>CALHCJ010000226.1 GCA_937936275.1 uncultured Flavobacteriaceae bacterium | reverse complement strand
GGTAATAATTGACTATTGGGTATTTTTATACGAGTTTACAGTACATATGGGTGCTATGATTGGTTTAGCTAAACGTATTATTTTACTCCATCTATTCATAATCGCTTTGGTTTGTCTAAACCTGTTAAAAAATTACCACGTCATAGTCAGTTGCTCAGCACCTTACGTTTTCACTTTTAATAAAAAATATTAAATTTGATATACTTTGTGCTAACGTTTTCAAGTAAATTAGATAAAGCTATGACTATTAAAAATACATTAACTACGCTCATCGTGGCACTAATCTCTTGTAGTGCTTTTGCGCAAAGAGAAAATACTAAAGAACTCGAAAAATTTACGCAGGTTAAGGCCTACGACCGTATCATTGTCACCCTAGTCAAAAGTAATGAGAATAAGATTGTCATTATTGGTGATGATCAAGATGACATCAGTATCTCAAATAAAAATGGTTTACTTAAAATTAGAATGGAATTCGAGAATTTTTTAGATGGTGATGAAGCAAGAGCCACACTTTACTATACAGAAACTTTAGAATTGATTGATGCTAATGAAAATGCTAAAATCAAATCAAATGAAACAATCAAAGGAGATCGAGTCGAAATAAAGGCACAAGAGGGAGGGCGCATTGATTTGGATATTAATATCGCAGATTTGTATACTAAATCTATTTCTGGCGCGGAAGTTACTCTAACAGGAAATGCTGATTTACAGGAAGTGATGGTGAATACTGGCGGTAAGATTTATAACCGCAAATTGAATACTACAAAAACAACCGTGGTAGTAAATGCTGGTGGTCGAGCGGAAGTAAAAGCTTCCAAGAAAGTAAAGGCAAAAGTTCGTGCGGGAGGGTCTATATATATTTATGGCAACCCACAGGATATAGAGCGTGATAAAGTATTTGGAGGAAAAATAAAGGTCATGGATTGATTCTAGCTGCTATTGCTCTATATCGATTGCCCGAAAACTAACAATTTCATTAGCTTCAAATTCTGGTGTTAACTCGATAGGATTACAACATACTTCACAATCTTCAACATAGGTCTGTTTGCTAATTGAGGGGTCTAAAAGCATCGAAATATCTTCCCAACAATAAGGGCATTGAAAGAAATGTTCATACATCAGAATGTGATTTAGGGATAAAATTATCAAGAAAATTGATAAGCCTAAAAATAAGAATATAAAAAAAGGAAGCAATAAATTATGCTTCCTTATATTTTACTGTAAATAGTCTTCCTTAATGATCGGTTTCAAATTTGGTATCAACCATACGTGAATCGTCACCTCTTTTATTTTCAATTTTATACTTTACATTTAATATGGTATTGTCACTATCGAAAGTGACTAACTTTTCACTTTTCATGTTCTCAATACCGCTAAAGGAGTCAAATTGATTACCCTGTATTTGCACAAACTTTAACTGGGTCAGATCTTCGAGTCCAGCAGGTACATTTCCATCAAAGTTATTATATGCTAAAACTAACTGATTCAATTTTGTCAATTTACTAAGATCAGCTTCAATAGCTCCGCTTAGCTTATTTCCAAAGAGCTCTAGTGTTTCGAGGTTACTAAGGTTCTCTAAAGATTTTGGAAAACCTCCATTTAAAAAATTACTTGAAAGATTTAAAGTTTTTAGGGTTTTAATATCACCTATGCTTTCGGGTATGATACCTTCAAACATATTATTAAATACAATCAGCTCCTCTAGGTTAACAAGACGACCTACATTTTTAGGAAGCATTCCTTTTAGCCTATTCATCTCCAACCTTAATATTTTTAATTGAGTCAACTTTACTACCTCTAAGGGTAACTCACCCGTTAGTTTATTAAAGGCTAGATTTAATTCTTTAACGTACTTTAAGTCCGCAATGCTACTTGGTATAATACCCTGTAAGTTATTGTGGTGTAGATTAATCGAAACCACATGATTTTCTTCAATAGTAATACCATACCATTCGTTGGCAGAAGCTTCTAAATTCCAGGTATGAGTCCATTCAGCGCCATTGGTCGCATTATATAGATCAAGAAGGGCCCTTTGTTCACTTTTGGATATTTGAGCAGCGGCTTCTCCAAACCATAAAAAGAAGTACGAAATACAGGAATAAATTAAAATTTGTTTCATAAGACAAACATTTATCATGTTCCACACCTCCCATGTAAATGTAAATTGACGAATTCTACCCGTATTCAGGAGGGTCTTAATATAGGCAGTACATAGGTAACGCACCATTTGCTTATTTATGATATTTCAGTTGTGAAATTTTATTGGAAATAACAATGGGGATGTTTTACCATCCCCAAGATTAAACTAAATAACTATACTAACCTCTAACTAATTCTCGTCTTCGTCTTCGAATTTTGTATCCGCCATTCGCGATCTATCTTTATTAATATTTTTAAAATCAAAGTCAAAATCAAGATCTCCATCGTCATGATCAAAAGCCAACAATTCTTTGGTATTTAGTTCTCGCAGACCTCTCAAAGATTCAAAATTGTTATTTTGAATTTGCAAAATTCGAAGGCTAGTTAACTGAGCAAATTCAGTAGGTATTGCACCACCAAGTCGATTATTTGCTAAAACCAGTTCTTTTAATTCTAAAAGCTTTCCCATTTCTGGAGGAATTGATCCATTTAATGCATTTTCAAAAAGACCTAGACTTTCTAACTTATTAAGATTTCCTAAAGAGTTGGGTATAGCTCCTTTTAAGTTATTACTTGATAAATTTAATATGCGTAATTTTTTAAGTTCTCCTATACTTTCTGGAATTGGACCAGATAAAAAATTGTTAAAAGCCGTTAATTCCTCAAGATTTGACAACAGCCCAATATCTACAGGAATATCACCTTTTATTCTATTCATTTCTACTTTCAAAACCTTGAGCGCTGATAACTCAACTATACTTTTTGGTAAAACTCCAGTAATACTATTAAAGGCAAGATTTAGATGTGTTAAGTTTTTAAGGGCCGATAAACTTTCAGGTAGAGTACCAATCAGATTATTTTGAAAGAGGTTAATTTCAACAACATGGTTATCTCTAATTTTAATACCATGCCATGAGCTAACGTCTTTAGACAAATCCCAAGTATTCTTCCAGTTTTCACCTTCCATCTCCTGATAAAATGCGATAAGTGCATCTTTTTCCTCTTTAGAAATTTGAGAATTTGCGACACTTACCAAAGGGGAGATTAACAATAATATTACCAAAATAAATAAAGGCCTCACACTTGATTTATCTGATTTCATAGTATTTCTTTTAGTTTTCATCGTCTTCAAATTTAGTATCAGCCATTCGAGAATCTTTGCGCTTATAAATATCTTCAAAACGATTCTCATACAGATACTCACCAGGCTCATCAAAACTGAAAATGGCTAAATCTGTATTTACGGGTATGTATTTTTTTAAATGATTCTGATCAAATTCATTTTTTTGCATTTCCAACACTTTCAAATTAGTTATTAAAAAGATGTTCTTTGGAAACTCACCTGATAATTTATTCTCAGCCAACACCAACATTTCGAGATTAGAGAGATTGCCTAGCGCTTCTGGCACATCGCCAAACATATTATTATCGGCAATCTCTAACCTTGTCAGATCTTTTAGTTCGCCTATAGATGTTGGTATTCTTCCGCTTAGACCATTTTCGGACAGTGATATTACCTTTAGTCTTCTAGCGTCGCCAAGACTTGAAGGAATTTTTCCAGTTATTTGATTTGAAAAAAGATCAAGAACTACCAATTTTTCAAGACTTCCTATGTTTTCGGGGATACTACCTGATAGTTTATTTTTTCCTAAACGCAAAACTTGTAACTCTTTTAAACCAACTATCGATTCGGGAAGAAATCCTTCTACACTATTAAAAGCCAAGTTTAATACTTCTAGTCTTTTTAGATCTCCTATTGACTCAGGTATGGACCCAGACAAGTTATTGTTCATTAAAATGAGTGATACAACATGGTTTTTCTTAATTGTTACCCCCTCCCATTTACTGATAGGGTCTGATAAATTCCATGAGGTAGTCCAACGGTCACCGTCGGTTGCATCATACAATGCTATCAAGGCTTGCTTTTCTGATTGTGGAATTTTGGCAAGCGCCGTATTAAAATCAACTAGTGAAAAAATGAAGATAAACGATTTGATCATTAAACCTTTTTTACTATTATAAGAATAATCCTACAATTAAACGTGAATTATCACATTTATATTGTATGACTTAAGGCTTAAAATTTACTTAAAAAACCAAAGTTTGTTAGTAAGGTTTTCTATATCAATATCTAATCAAAGAAAAAACTACATATTTTCCAATTCAAGAGTTAACCTTTCCCATCTTTTCATCTGTTTCTCTAGATCTGATTTTTTATTTTGATACGACTCAAAAAAGTTAGCTTTCGCAATAGTTTCATCATAATTCATTAGTAAATCATGATCTATCTCGGCAATTTCTTTTTCTAAATCTGCTATGCTAGCCTCTACTGTACTTAGTTTATTTTTAAGAGACTTTAACTTCTTCTGATCTTGAAAACTATTTCCTTTTCCAGCTGGTTTTTCTTTCTTAACTGTCTCTTTTTGCTTTTTTTCAATCGCTCTGAAGTCTTGAGCTTTTCTTTGTTCTAGGTAATAATCGATATCTCCTAAATACTCTTTAATTCTTCGATCTTTAAATTCATATACTTTATTAGTCAATCCTTGAAGAAAGTCTCGATCATGTGATACCAATATCAGAGTTCCCTCAAAATTATCTAAGGCCTGTTTTAAAACATTTTTCGATTTAATGTCTAAATGATTTGTAGGTTCATCCATTACTAAAACATTGAATGGTTGCAATAACATTTTGGCCAGAGCTAAGCGGTTACGTTCACCACCAGAAAGTACTTTAACGAATTTCTCTACCTCATCACCTCTAAAAAGAAACGAACCTAATATATCACGAACCTTACTTCTATTGTTTTCATTTGCAGCATCAATCATAGTATCTAAGACTGTTTTATTTCCATCTAAATACTCTGCTTGATTCTGAGCAAAATAACCTATCTGAACATTATGACCCAATTTCACACGTCCTTGATGATCCAACTCCCCAACCATAATCTTTGCCAACGTAGATTTCCCTTGCCCATTTTGACCAACAAAGGCAGTTTTACTATCTCGTTCAATCAAAAGGTTAATATCTTTGAGTACATGATTATCTCCATAGCTCTTCGAAAGACCCTCTATCTCGGTTACCACTTTACCGGGTGTAATTGAGATTGGGAATCTTAAACTCATCACACTGTTATCATCCTCATCAACTTCAATACGCTCAATTTTATCTAGTTTTTTAATTAAAGACTGAGCCATCGATGCTTTTGTAGATTTTGCACGAAATTTTTCGATCAAGCGTTCCGCTTGTTGAATCTCTTTTTCTTGATTCTTTTGAGCATTTAGTTGTTGCTGTTTCATTTCATTACGCAAGACTAAATACTTTGAATAGGGTTTATTATAATCATAAATACGACCCAACGAAATTTCAATAGTACGATTCGTTACATTGTCTAAAAACATTTTATCATGCGAGACAATAACTACAGCACCCGTATAATTGGTTAGAAAGTTTTCTAGCCATATAATGGATTCAATATCTAAATGGTTGGTAGGCTCATCTAGTAATAGTACGTCATTACTTTGAAGAAGCAATTTTGCCAATTCAATACGCATGCGCCAACCGCCAGAAAAAGTATCTGTTTTTTTATCAAAATCTTCACGATTAAAACCAAGCCCCTGTAGTATTTTCTCAGTTTCTCCTTGATAGTTATATCCTCCTAAAATCTCATAATGTTCGGTAACATCATTAAGGTCTATAATTAATTGACTATAACTATCGCTTTCATAATCTGTTCGCTCTACCAATTGTTGGTTGATCTCGTCGAGCTTAAGTTCAAGTGTTTTTATTTCAACAAACGCCTGATACGCCTCTTCTAAAACGGTTCTACCTTGTTCAAAATCAATATCTTGTCTCAAGAAACCAATTCTGACATCTTTTTCCATCGCAATAGTACCTGAGTCATAGGTCATGTCTTTCACGAGAAGTTTGAGCAAGGTAGATTTTCCTGCACCGTTTTTACCGATAAGACCAACACGGTCACCACCATTCAATCGAAAAGATATTTCTTCAAAAAGATATTCGCCACCGAAGGAGACTGAAAGATTGTGAATATTCAGCATAGTTTGTCTTAACAAGTAATTTTATTAATGGTTTTATCAATGAACAAAACCTTTTTCTTTATTCAGAATAATTAGTTTATCCAATTCTCACATTGAATTTTGTAATGGCTTTTACCCTCCTGAATTAGGTAAATAAGTACCTTTGAATAAAGATTCTGCAAATGTTAAAAAAAGGAAACAAACTATACAGTATTTTAACAGGAAGTTGCCCAAAATGTCACCAAGAGAGTATGTATGTTGATAAGAATCCGTATAAAATTGGTCATCTTTTCAAAATGCATGAACGTTGTTCGAATTGCAGTACAAAGTATAAAATTGAGCCTTCTTTCTTTTACGGGGCTATGTATGTGAGCTATGGTGTCGGTATTGCCTTTGCTGTTGCTGCATTTGTAATTGCAAAATTGATTTTAGGAGCAGATTTGATACTAACCTTCATTGTCATTGTTGCTACCATGGTGGGCTTTATGCCTGTTATTATTCGATTATCACGAAATATATGGATTAACTTTTTTTTCAAATACGATTCAGAAGCAACTCAACCTAATTCGCAACAAACTTTTCTATAAATCGAACAATATCCATTTCGGGATGAATCGGTTTGTTCTCTTCTATGGATTGTACTAATTGCTTTGAAGCAAAAGGAGCAATCAAAACCCCTCGCGAACCAAATCCGTTAAGTACAAATGCATTCTTGTACTTAGGATGTTGTCCGACTAGCGGCCTTCTATCGGTTACTGTAGGGCGAATTCCCGCCAACTGATCGATTACTTCATAATCGCATTTCAAAAACTTTTCAAGTTTCATCATTAATTCTATTTTCGATGTTTCGGTAGGCGCATTTAAAGTATCTTTCCACTTATAGGTAGCACCTACTCGATAAATATCATTACCCCAAGGAATTAAAAAAATAGATGATTTTATAGCTCGTGTTTCTTGCAGTTTTGGTGCCTTTATTACCAAGTATTCTCCTTTCGTGCTCGTTAAGGGTAGATAATTGAAATACGGATTTTTGCTTAAGCCAAAGCCCTCTGCAAAAATAATTCGTTTCGCTCTAATTGACTTGTAATGAACACTATCGTCTTCAAGCCTCAAATCGTCATGACTAAAAGTTTCTTGAACCAATCTGTCCTTTTCAATTAAAAACTCTTTATACGTCGATATTAAAAGAGCGGTATCTATTCTACCAGTGTTTAACACTTCACCATAACCGAAGGGAGCATCAATATTAGGATTATCATTGTTAATAATCTTTGGGGATAAAAATTCACTCAACTCTTTTTTATCAGAGGCCTCAAACCACATATTTTGTTCTTCAACAGAAGCAAACCTTCTCATTACGGAAAGATTATGGTCTAATGTAACATTGAATTTTTTTTCTAAGGAAGCATAGAAAGGACCTGCCATTTCTAACTGACTTTTTGAATTCCAAGCCATGGTAAATCGTTTCAAGATAACTGGATTGTAAAGTCCTCCTGCAACAATAGAAGATGTTTGAGATGTATCATTAATCACCTTGTACGTAGCAACTTTTTTGTCAAGTTGTTCACAGATTGATACACCGGCTAAGCCAAGGCCTATTATTAAATAGTCTAACATTTATGCAAAGGTAATGAAGGAAATGTGGATGGAAAGAAGTAACTCACAAACAGATCACCATACTTCACCTAAAATGGCTAACAAAAAAAATCCCCAACGTTTCCGTTGAGGATTTTTATATTATTGAATTGGAATTCAAATATTATTTGGCTACGATTAGTAGCTCCACATGTCTTGTTCTCTGTCTCTGATGACCTCTTTAATTCTTTTGGCCTCCAGCAACTGAAACAATGCGTTGTCTGCAATATAATCGTTAACCTTTCGGTCACCGTGAACGTTATCTTCTCTATAGATTACACCGTTAAATCTTCTAGCGTTAAGCAACATATCAAACGATATGGGTTGCGCTGAGTTGCGTTGGTTGAAAACCTTTGCATCATGCAAAACCTGTCTGGCACCTGGGTACCATACCCAGAAAAGTTCCACCTTAGCATCTTGAAGATCCATAGATTCGTCGTCTATAAAGTTAACATCTGGTGCTACTGGGGCGATGCCCAATAAACGGTATTTTAACTCTCCTTGACGCTTATCGAAATACCAGATTCCTTTGATTCGGTACTCTTCAATATCAGCAGCTGAAAGTTGTCTTTCATCAATATACTCGTCAGAAAGTTCCTCACCTGCATTTAATTGTTCGTAACCGTAATCAGTCGTATCTACTTTTTTCAAAGTGGCTTCTAAATCACTAAAAATTCGCTTCTCAGTAAAATAAGAATCAACATATACATCTTCTATCTTACCATTTTTGATGTTCTTAATTAAAACATCGTACAATGATCTTCTATCGGCACCTATATCAATAGTGTCTGTTGGATAGTATAATGGAAAATTCACACGCTCGTCTAAATCGATAGTTTCCCATACGGTTTTAGACCAAAGGATATCTCTATCATCAACATAACCATACTTCAAAGGAGCATCGTTATCTAGCGCTTTTTGAGCTTCTGTCTTCATCCCAATCTCTTGAGGCTTTTTAGCGTTTAAAATATTCGCTTGGGCCATCATCGATGCGGGCAATAAAGTTACAGCTCCGATTAATAAAACATTCTTCCAATTCATGTTTGAATCAATTTAAAATTACCGAGCGACTTAAGCCGCTCGGTTGCATTAATTATTAGTTTGTAATCTCCACAACTACAGGAGATACTTTTTTCAATTTGTAGCTTTTGTTGTTGGTAATGTAAGCATTCACATCAAAGATTTGAACTGCATCACCTCGCTTAGCTCTTTTCAAAGCAGACTTAGCTCTACCATCTAATTTACCACCTTTAACAATAACTGTTGGTTGACCAGGCACCTTGAATTTAAATCCACTTACACGAAGATTTAAATCAAAATCAAAGTCTTCTAAGATTGCACCAACTGTTGACTTCTCTAAACCTGATCTCGACATTTTAGCCGCACCAGCTTGACCTCTAATTGTACCAGAAGGTCTTGGAATATCTTTAATTCTGAATTCAGATCTTGAAGACACTTTTTGACCATCAGGCAAGGTACCTGAAGCTGTAATAGTAACTGTTCTTCCTTTACCAGGATTCATGATATACTTACTACCATTACTTCTCTTAAGACCAGTAGCAGAAGCACTAACCTTATTGTTTGGTATACCCGGTATAGAAATAGACATTGGGTTAGCAACACCTCTATATACTACGTTCATCTTGTCAGCAGCAATCAAGGCAGCATTTGGTTTTGAAATAGTTGCAAATGAATTCTTAACTGGCACTTCAATTTCTTCACCATCTTGTTTGAAGAATAACTTACCAGCAACTTCATGGTCACCAGCAGCACCAGATCCAATTAGCATCTTAACTCCACCAGCTTCGATTTTATAATCTTTACCTTCAGAAAGTTTTCTACCATCTAAGGTTAACTCAGCTCTTACCGGAGTTGACGAATTATCAGTTTTACTAATGATTATTTTACCGTCATACTTTTCACCAGTGTAGTACGCTGACTTCGTAGCGAAAAGTGATGTTGCAAAATTCTTTAAAGAGACCTGATCAGAAAGTTCACCTGCCAACATTGCCTTCAAAGCATTTTCTTCCGTTACTTTAATATCAGACTGCAGTGCAGTTAATTTTGCTAATGATGCAACCAACGGATATCCTTCGTAATGGTAGTTAATCCAATCTTGCATACCGTCTTTAGCCTTCACTTTACCGTCTTTGTCTCCGGTTTGGAAACGATCAATAACCGATTGTTTCAAAGCGGCCGGTACAATAGCTGCTACCTGATCTCTATAGTTGTTAAGGTTATTCATAAATTCCTTACCGCCTTCAGATAAATTATCTCCTTGAAAAAACTTCTGATCTAGATAATCAGAGTTATCCATACGGGCATAATTCTTAGCATCTTCAAGACCAGCTGTCATACCAGTCTTAAGCGTTTGTATATAGTCAAAATATCCTTGAGATAATGACTTAATTTGTTGTGCATCTTTGTACAGCTTGTCATATTTTGCTGCATCTTCGGATGCTTTAGTTCCAAGACTTGCCAAGAAAGCATCATTACTTTCAGTAGTCTTTATATTTGAAGTCTCCATCTTTTCGTTCATTAAACCGAACGCAGCTAGAACTTCTTTACTCATATTTAGGGCCAACATCGCGATGAAGATCAGATACATTAGGTTGATCATCTTCTGACGTGGGGTTGCTTTTCCTCCTGCCATTTTTTCTAATTAGTTTTAATTATTATTTGATTTGGGGTCGTTGTAACTAAGACTAATTAGTTTCTGGTCATTGCGGTTAACATACCACCGTATACTCCATTCAATGAAGATAGGTTTGT
>CALHCJ010000225.1 GCA_937936275.1 uncultured Flavobacteriaceae bacterium | reverse complement strand
ATGAAGAAGAGTTTAAAGAACATGGTGCTATCCAATAGTTTCCTAACCGAATGGGCAAATCGTTTTAATAAAGCGAGGCTCAAACGGAGCCATAATATTACATATGGCAAAGGTGTTTTCATAGGGTTTTCTGTTTTCTGTGAGGGAAATAACTCTTTTGAAAGAAATAACACTGTGCTAGGTTCTCACATAGGATTTGCCTCTTATCTAGGAGCTGGATCGATAATTCAGAAAACAAAAATTGGAAGATATACTTCTATAGGACCCAATGTCAAATGTGTTTTTGGTAAACATCCTACTGATACATTCGTCTCAACTCACCCAGCCTTCTTTTCGAAAAGAGGTCAGTCTGGCTTTACTTTTGTTGATGAACAGAAATTTGAAGAATATGAAAAGCCGAAAGATGAAGAAGGAAAGTATTCGATATTAATTGGGAACGACGTTTGGGTGGGAGCTAACGTTACAATTCTAGATGGTGTATCGATTGGTGACGGAGCCGTTATTGCATCAAATGCCCTAGTCAACAAAGATGTAGACCCTTACACTATAGTCGGTGGAGTACCTGCAAAACCGATCAAGAAAAGATTTAATGATGAAATAATTCAATTTTTATTGAATTTAGAATGGTGGAATAAACCTAATGAGTGGATTTCTTCAAATGCACATTTATTTTCTGATATTTCAAGTTTCTATAAAGAAATGAAGGATGAATAAAGTACTTCCTGCTATAATCATCGTAGGCTACAATAGACCAAAGTCATTGAGTCGCTTATTGAAATCAATTAGTGAAGCAAACTATGAGAATGATAATATTCCTTTGATAATAAGTATCGATTATTCTGAAGGTAATGAATCAATTATTCAAATCGCGAACGATTTTGACTGGCCTTATGGTGAAAAAGAGGTTATTCGTCATGAAGCAAATCTGGGGTTAAGAAAACATGTTTTAAGTTGTGGGGATCTTACCAATAGGTTTGAATCGATCATAATGCTTGAAGATGACCTATATGTATCTCCTAACTTTTACATTTATGCCGTCGCAGCTTTAGACTTTTCTTCGAAAAAAACCTATTTAGCAGGTGTATCACTTTACAATCATCCGATCAATGTTCATACCAATGAGGTTTTCAGACCAATTGAAGATGGCTATGATAATTATTATTTTCAATTCGCCTCGTCTTGGGGCCAAGCTTGGAACAAAAATCATTGGAATGATTTCAAAGAATGGTATAAAGACAACCCAGAAATTAGTTCGTCTGTCTATATACCAAGAAATGTAACAAATTGGTCAGAAAAGTCTTGGTTGAAGTATTTTACGGTTTATTTAATTGAAACGCAAAAGTACTTTCTATACCCTAAAATTTCTTTGACAACCAATTTTAGTGATGCTGGAACGCATGTAGGTTCAGATACAACCTCGTATCAAGCAACATTAAATTTTGCGCAACATTACAATCCAATTTTTAGTACCCTAGAGGAATCAGAAAGTGTTTATGATTCTTTTTATGAGAATATAAATTTATATCAAGCCTTAAATTTAAAGAAAGATGATCTGTGTGTAGACCTTTACGGTTACAAACAAAAATCCAATGCCAAATTTTGGTTGTCATCACAAATTTTAAATTATACTATAGTTCGCTCATTTAGTCGATCGCTGAAGCCCTTAGACGCTAATACAATTCAAAATATCGAAGGGAAAGATTTATTTTTGTATGATACTAGTCAGCAAAAGTCGAATCCTTTTAAGACAAATGGCTATAGAAGAGTAAGTTATAACATCGGTCATTTATCTTTTAAAAATTCATTGCTAATCACTAGTAAATTGTTGGCCTTAAAAATTAAAGCTAAATTTGGCTTATAATAAGATGGTATACTATAATTTTATTTCCTTGCCGCTTAATTGCGAAACTAACCTACAACCCTTGGCTAAATTTTGAAAATTCTAAACTACTATTTTGAAAAACCTGGGTTTCTCGGCTTACTGTTTGCCGTTTATTTAATCAACCCCTTTGATTTGGGTTTTTTAGTGGGTTATATAATTTTTGCCGCTCTCTTTATAAAAGGAAAGTTTATAAAGAAAAACCTTGACCTTGATCTATTCTTACTGTTGGTATTTTCCTTAATATACGGTGCGTTTTATGCCCTAGACCCAGAATTTGGATTGCAGTTTATATTAATATATGGCGTATTTCCCCCAACATTCTATTTACTTGGCAAATACCTTTGCAACAAAGCAGAAACTGAAGAAGTTATCTTTAAGTCCTTAATCGTTGTTGGATTCTTACTCTCTTTTTCAGCGTTTATATCAGTTCTAGCGAGTATTATGCAAGATGGTTTTGGACAAATAGAAAGAAGTTTACCTTTAATTTGGGGTGACGATGTGGTATCAGCCACCATTATGGGTTCGTACTTTACCTTAAACATGTGTATCCCAGCTATTCTAGTGGTGCGTCAAATAAAACTTTCTTTATTCATGAGAATTTTTATGATTATCGTATTCGTCATTTCGCTTCTTTGTATACTGCGAATTGGTACGAGAACACAGATTGTAATTAGTTTGTTTGTGTTGTTAAGTGCATTAATATATGTGATACCAAGACAGTCTTTGAAGAAAAATCTTATCATGTTCTCTATATTTATTGGTGGAATTGTATTACTAATTCAAAATGTAAATTTCGACCTAAGCTCTGATTGGTTGTCTGCTTTCGCAGATCGTATGGAAAACAACAACGGAGCCGATATTGCTAGTGGCGGTGGTAGAACCTCGAGATGGGTAAAATCTTTTGAATATCTTTTTAAAAAACCACTTGGTTGGAGTGTTGAAGAGTTTGGACATTCACATAATTTATGGCTTGATGTTTTGAGAGCTTCTGGTGTCATACCGTTTCTGTTACTTGTGATATATGGAGTTCGCTCTTTTTTTAAAATCAGAAGAATTTCAAAACTTAATAAAGAAATGCTCTCTTTTTTTAATCAGATTAGGGTTTACTCATTGGGCTTATTTTTGTTGTTTATGGTAGAACCCATTTTCGAAGGTATGTTCGCTACCTTCATCGTATTCTGTTTTCTAATGGGGGTTGTTACCAAATTTGAATCTAGGTATAATTCTGTTATAAATTTGGAAGAAGTAAATACGAAAAGTGAAAACCAAAATTTAGCAGATAGAAAAGTTATATAGCTTTCTCTTGTCTTAGGTTTTCAATAGCTAATTGATTTTCGAATTCACCTGTTTTAAATACTTTTTTGAAAAGACTTCGTTATAGTACTATAAAGACCATTAATTTATTCCCCATAACTGTATAATGACTAAGATTCTCTATATCAGTTCACTTTGTTCTGACAAGCTATTGGACTATATTTTCAAAACTGCCAATCAAAAGCCAGAACAAGCAGTTCAAAAATTTCATAAACTAGTAGTAAATGGTTTTGCGAATAATAAGGATAACTGTTCTGTTGAAACCTTAAGCACTATTCCTGTAGTTAGTAGTACCCATAACAGAAAAGTTTGGATACTAGGCTCGGAACGAAACAACGGCATCAAATATAATTACGTGCCTACTATAAATATAAATCGCGTTAAAAACCTAGTTGTTTTTATTTACAGTTTTTTTAAAATTTGGTGGTGGTGCATTTTTAAACTTAGCAAAGAAAGAGTGCTTGTTTGTGACGTATTAAATATCTCCATTAGCTTAGCTTCGGTACTTGCTGCAAAATTATCTTTTACCAAACGTATTACCATCATTACAGATCTGCCCGGACTTATTGTTACAAATAAAACCAAAACCAAAAAAATTGCTAGCACAGGATTTCATAGTATTTTCAGCTATATGGTTTCCAATTTTAATGGTTACGTTCTGCTCACTAAACAAATGAATGCGGTCGTTAACAAAAAAGAGAGACCTTTCATGATTATGGAAGGGCTTGTGGATATGAATATGCAATCTTCTAAAAATGATTTGAAGTTAAAAAGCGAAGAGAAAATTATTATTTATGCAGGTGGTTTATATGAAAAATATGGTGTAAAAAACTTGATTGAGGCCTTTAAAATGACAACTGACCCTCTTGCTAGGCTTCATTTGTACGGAACCGGAGAAATGGTTGAAAACATGAATGCTCATATTGGCAACGATGATCGTATCGTCTTTAAGGGTATGCTTCCGAACAATGTAGTAGTACAAGATCAGCTTAAAGCAACTTTACTAGTCAACCCAAGACCTACACATGAAGAATTTACCAAATATTCGTTTCCATCAAAAAATATGGAATATATGGTTTCCGGTACACCTACTCTAACCACAAAACTTCCAGGAATGCCACATGAATATGATGAATACGTTTATTTATTTGAGAATGAAACAATCGAAGGAATGCATAACACTATTGCAACTATTCTTGCAAAATCCAAAGAAGAACTTCACGAGTTTGGACAAAAAGCAAAAGAATTTGTTCTAACTAAAAAAAACAATGCTGCACAGACACTCAGAATTATAAATTTTGTAAATAGTCTTTAACTTAACAGCCGCTATGCTGATGAATGCAAATTGCTATTTTAGAAATAATTAACAATCTTTGTTCGAATTGAATACCTTTACAAAAAATAACGAAAGTCTAGTTCCTAAATTTCACTTCAAAGTCAAACCCCGATCTTTAAAATGAAAATTGCTCTTGTATTCCCAAATAATCTTTTCAAAGCACCCTATCTTAATTACTATTTAAAAATACTGAACGAACAAAATATTGATTATACCATTTATAATTGGGATAGAGTTTGGGAAACAGAAACAAATTGTATTTCCTATCGCTCGAAAGAAAAATCTAGTGGAAAGTGGAATAGGTTATTAGAATTTTTGAGATATAGAAAATTCATTACATCTCATGTAACCAACGAACGATATGATAAAGTTCTAATTTTTTCTTGTCAAATCTCAATATTACTTTCAAGCTTTTTACTGAAACGATTTAAGAATAACTACCTCGTCGATATTAGAGATTATTCTAAAGTAATTCCTTTTTTTAGAAGAACTTTTCACAAAGTATTACAAAAAGCCGAACTTATTTGTATCTCCTCACATGGTTTTGAATCATGGTTACCAAATAACCTAAACTATGTTATGAGTCATAATGTAAATAAACAATTGCTCGAAAATAATATCACTGAACGAAATTTTTTTAAAACTAATACGATCAACGTTGATACAATAGGTGCTCTAAGAGATCACACCTCAAACGCAAAGGTTATAGATGCCCTTAAAAATAATACTCAGTTCTATATGAAGTTTATTGGTGACGGTTATGCATTGCCATTGCTTCAAGAGAAAGCTAAAAACGAGAATATCTCAAATATTGATTTTCACGGTTTCTATCAAAAGGAAGAAGAATTTGATTTGTTAAAAAACACAGATTTTATAAACATTATGGTTGGTAACGACTTTTTAAGTCAAGGATTGACTTCTAATAGGCTTTATTTGTGTGCTTTATATCAAATTCCAGCAATAGTTAATGCTCAAACAGAGCAAAGTAGAATTATTGAAAAATTTGATTTCGGAATTGTAATTGACAACTTTTTTGAGCTTGAGAAAAGATTGATTGACTACAAGAATAACTTTGATCAGCGAAAGTTTGTTTCGAATTGTAATCAGTTTCTCGATCAAGTAAAGAAAGATCAAAATATTTTCGAGTTAAGAGTAAACGATTTTGTTAAAAGTACTTAGATGTTTAATCCCTTTATATATCAAAGGAAAATAATCAGTTGACATTACAACAAATTGCCCTGATACATACAAAAACACAAATATTATCGTTTACTAATTGAACTATAAATAACAATCATTAACAACTAAAAAGATAAAAGAACTTAAGTGATTCGTTCACAGTCTTTTATAGAATAAAGCAAAAAAAATGTTCAAAGACAAAACATTACTTATAACAGGAGGTACGGGCTCTTTCGGAAATGCAGTATTAAACCGTTTTTTAGAGACTGATATTAAAGAAATACGCATCTTTTCTCGTGACGAGAAAAAACAAGACGATATGCGAAACACCCTCAAAAATGAAAAAGTGAAATTTTACATTGGAGATGTACGCGATTTCAATAGTATTTCAAGAGCTATGAGTGGAGTTGACTATGTTTTTCATGCTGCTGCCTTAAAACAAGTACCATCTTGCGAATTTTTTCCAATAGAAGCCGCAAAAACCAATGTCTTTGGAACACAAAATACAATCGATGCAGCAGTTGCTAACAAAGTAAAAAGAATAATTTGTTTAAGTACTGATAAAGCCGCATATCCAATTAATGCTATGGGCATAAGTAAGGCCTTAATGGAAAAAGTGGCGGTAGCTGCTTCTAGAAATATTCCAAACGATGATACCATTGTCTGTCTTACAAGATATGGGAATGTGATGGCATCTAGAGGTTCTGTAATTCCTTTATTTGTAAAGCAAATTGAAGAAAAGACACCTTTGACTATTACTGATCCAAACATGACTCGTTTTTTAATGTCATTAGAAGATGCAGTAGATTTAGTGCTTTTTGCTTTCGAACATGGTAATCAAGGTGATCTTTTTGTAAACAAAGCACCAGCGAGTACTATTGGTGATTTGGCCGACGCAGTTAAATCTATTTTTAAGGCGGATAACGATATTAAAATTATTGGAACCCGTCACGGTGAAAAATTATATGAAACACTTTGTACCCGAGAGGAGATGCAAAAAGCGGAGGATATGGGAGAGTTTTACAGAATTCCAGCAGATAATCGAGATTTGAATTATAGTCGTTATTTCTCAGAAGGAGAAACCGATACAAGTGTTATCGAAGATTATCACTCTCATAATACTTCACAGTTGACGGATGAAGAATTAAAGCAAACTTTATTGAATCTTGATTATATCAAAGATCAGCTTTAAATGATTTTTCCTAAGCTTATTGAAGGAGCCAATTTTTCTGATGAACGCGGTGGTTTGAATTTTTTCAATACGTTCGATATGACTGAGATCATTCGAATGTATGAAATATCTCCTTCAGACCTCAGAACTGTAAGAGGATGGCAGGCTCACCAAAACGAAAAAAAATGGTTTTATTGCAATTCAGGCTCATTTGTTGTAAATCTTATTGAAATAGATAATTTTGAAATTCCTTCGAGAAGTATTGTTCCAAAACGTTTTGAACTTGATTCCAAAAAGCCAAGAATTCTAGAAATTTCTGGTGGTTATGCAACCGGTTTTAGGGCGAATGAAGAAAACTCTAAACTTATAGTATTTTCGAACTTTTCTTTGGAAGCTTCGAAAGAAGATGATTTTCGCTACGATGTAGACCAATGGTCTGCAGAGTGGTAATGGTCGGTTTTGTAAGAAAATTGAAATAAAAAGAATATATACTGAAATAAATTCAGCATAAATGAAAAAAATAGGAATTACAGGACAAGCTGGCTTTGTAGGGAACCACCTCTACACTACCCTATCCTTAGACGAAACCGTTGAGCTTGTTCCTTTTCAGCGAGCATTTTTTAATGCACAAACTGATTTGGAAAATTTTGTAGCACAATGCGACACCATCATTCATTTAGCCGCTATGAATCGACATGAAGATGCTAATGTGATTTATGAAACTAACTTGAAACTGGTCGATACCCTAATCAATGCTTGCAAAAGTAAGAACGTAACACCTCACATCATTTTTTCCTCATCTTCTCAAGAAGATCGCGATAACTTATACGGTCAATCTAAAAAAGAAGGAAAAGAAAAGTTTATAGCTTGGGCGGCTGAAACTGGTGGTAAATTTACCTCATTAACTATTCCCAACGTTTTTGGTCCTTTTGGTAAACCAAATTATAATTCAGTGGTAGCAACCTTTTGCCACAAAGTTGCCTGTGGTGAAGAACCTACAATTATACAAGACGGTGAAGTTGGTCTCATTTACGTAAATGAGCTTGTTTCGATTTTTATCGATACAGCGAAAGAAAAAGCAAATGCTGATCATCTTGGTAAAAACAGTTATGAAGTTCGAATTCAACCAACCAGTAAAAATAAAGTATCCCAGATTTTAAAATTATTGAATAGATTCAAAGCAGATTATATGGGTAATGGAATTTTTCCTAGCCTTGAAGAGCCCTTTGAAAAAGCTTTGTTTAACACCTTTCGGTGCTACGTACCTGAAGATCATTATCCTGTAAAATTTACAAAACACACTGACCCAAGAGGGAGTTTCGTTGAAATTGCTAGAACACAAACTAGCGGACAATTCTCTTTTTCAACGACAGTACCTGGTATCACCAGAGGAAATCATTTTCACACAAGAAAAGCAGAACGTTTTGCGGTAATCAGTGGAAAAGCCCTCATACAGCTTCGTAAAATTGGAACTGACAAGGTCATTGATTATTACCTCGATGGCAATGAACCAGCTTACGTTGATATGCCAATTTGGTATACGCATAATATTAAAAATATTGGAGACGAGGAATTAATTACCTTATTTTGGATCAACGAACCTTATAATCCCGAGGATGCTGATACGTATTTCGAGGATGTTTAAATAAATCAACTAACCCAATTCATACATTTTGAAAAAACTAAAAGTACTAACCGTAGTAGGCACGAGACCTGAAATTATTCGTTTAGCCTGTGTCTTAAATGCATTAGATGCAAATCAAGCTATAGACCATACACTCGTTCACACGGGTCAAAATTATGACTACGAATTGAATGAAATCTTTTTTGATGATTTAGGAATTCGTAAACCTGATCATTTTCTAAATGCTGCTGGAAAAAATGCAACTGAAACTGTTGGCAATATTCTTATAAAAATAGATCCACTTTTAGAAGAGATAAACCCAGATGCTTTTTTGGTTTTAGGCGATACAAATTCTTGCTTATGTGCTATACCAGCTAAGAAAAGAAAGATTCCTGTTTTTCATATGGAAGCAGGTAACAGATGTTTTGACCAACGTGTTCCTGAAGAAACGAACAGAAAGATAGTTGATCATGTAGCTGATGTTAATTTAACCTACAGTGATATTGCCCGTGAATATTTGTTGCGAGAAGGTCTTCCCGCGGATCGAATTATCAAGACAGGCAGTCCGATGTTTGAAGTATTACAACAATTCATCCCTAAAATCGAAAAATCAAACGTACTTGAAAAATTAGATCTTGAGAAAGAGAAGTATTTCGTAGTTTCATCCCATAGAGAAGAAAATATAAGCAATCCTAAGAATTTCGAGGGTTTGATTACCTCGTTAAACCAGATTGCAGAAAAGTATGATTATCCTGTAATTGTCTCTACACATCCGCGAACGCGAAATATGTTAGATTCTAAAAACTTAGAAACCCATAAAAACATACAATTTTTAAAGCCTTTAGGGTTTACCGACTATAACGCATTACAATACAATTCTTTTGCGGTTCTTTCAGATAGCGGTACTATTTCAGAAGAGTCTTCAATCTTAAACTTTAGAGCCTTAAACATTAGAGAAGCCCACGAACGACCAGAAGCTATGGAAGAAGCTTCTGTGATGATGGTCGGCATGAATCCTGAGCGTATCATGCAGGCTTTAGCGGCCTTAGAGGTTCAAAAGAGAAATCCAGATCGTAATTTTAGACCAGTTGCAGACTATTCGATGCCGAATGTAAGTGAAAAGGTGGTCCGAATAATCGTATCGTACGTAGATTATATTAATCGCGTAGTTTGGTCTAAATACTAAAGATATGAAGGTTATTTTTTTGGCGCTTGCTTTTCCTAAAATGGATAAGTCAAAATACCTTTATACACAACTCGTGTCTCAATTTCATGAAAATGGTCATGATATCACCGTAGTAGCGCCTTCCTATGATGACAAGATAACTGGGCTTCAAATAGAAGATGGTATTAAAATTATTCGCGTAAAGACATTACCATTATTTGGTGTTGGTTTGATTAAGAAAGGAATAGCGAATGTTTTACTGCCATATCAATACAAAAGAGCTTTAAAAAAATATGATGGTAACCTAAACTATGATCTCATCATTACCCCAACTCCACCTATATCTCTTTATGGAGTTACAGCCTGGTTAAAGCGAAAATCAAAAGGAAAATTTTATTTAATATTAAGAGATATATTTCCTCAGAACGCTGTAGACTTAGACATGCTGAAAAAAAATGGATTTATCTATTCATATTTTAGACGTAAAGAAAAGAAATTATACCGCGCTTCTGACGCCATTGGCTGCATGTCGCAAGGTAACATTGACTATGTAAAAAAACATAACCCTGATTTAGATTCAGAAAAATTACACATGCTTCCTAACTGGGGAGATTTACTTCCTATAATTCCGAATTCAGAAATTATTGAATTACGAAAGAAAGAAAAATTAACTGATAAAACTATAGTGATTTTCGGAGGTAATATCGGGTTGCCTCAAAAGTTAGAAAACATTGTAGAACTTGCTATAGCTTGCAAAGACGAAAAGGATATTCTTTTTCTTATTATGGGTACTGGAAACGAGCGTCAAAATCTTGAAAATCTTGTAAAACAGAAAGACGTAAACAACATTAGTATTCGAGATGGTTTGCCACAAAAAGAGTATATGAAATGGGTTCAAATGGCTGATATTGGCCTGATTTCGCTGAGCGAAAAATTTACAATACCCAATATACCTTCGAAAGCTTTATCGTATTACAACACAAAAACTCCGATTCTAGCATCGATCGACAACAATACAGATTTTGGTAAAATTATTGATGATCTAGAAACTGGAGTTTGGGCAGAAGCAGGCAAAACTCAAGAGTTAAAGGAAAAGCTATTATTCTTGACTAAAAACGCAGATCTTAGAGCTGCGATGGGAAATAATGGTTATGAATATATGAAGGAAAATTTGACCGCTAATAAGGCTTTCTTAACAATTTTAAAACAATTCACATAGAGAATTGATAAGGGAAAACAAATTACTTTTTTACAAATTAATGAAGTAGAAATAGCGATATTCTATTGAACAAATATTATTGCTATTAGTCTATTTGATAAAGAAAAAAAACGAATAAATCTTTAATTTGCCAATAATCGGCTAGCGAAAACCAATGTATAAATCATTTTTTAAAAGAGTAATCGATATTATGATGGCCCTTAGTATTCTGGTCGTACTGAGTCCGGTTTTTTTAGTCGTATATATACTACTCGCCATCGCTAACAATGGCAAAGCATTTTTTGTTCAAAAACGCCCTGGTAAAAACGAAAAAGTGTTCGAGATTATCAAGTTCAAATCGATGAACGATAAAAAAGATTCAAATGGTACCTTATTACCAGATGCAGAGCGTATTACAAAAGTGGGGTCATTTGTGCGAAAGACCTCTTTAGATGAAATTCCGCAGTTATTCAATGTACTTAAGGGTGATATGAGCATGATTGGTCCGAGACCTTTACTCACATCTTATTTAAAACTGTATTCAGAAGAGCAAAAAAGAAGACACGATATTAAGCCTGGTGTTACTGGCTGGGCACAAATAAATGGAAGAAATACGATTTCTTGGCAAAAGAAGTTTGAATATGACGTTTGGTATGTTGACAACTGTTCATTCTTGCTCGACCTTAAAATTTTCTGGATGACTTTCTTAAAAGTAGTCAAACGGGATGATGTTTCATCAAGTACCCATGCAACCATGGAAACATTTACAGGAAATTAATTATGTTAAGTATAATCATTCCTTGTTATAATATGGAACGCTATCTACCCGATTGCATAGATAGTTTGTTGAATCAAAATCTGAATCCAGCAGAATATGAAATCATTATAGTGAATGATGAGTCAAAAGATTCTACCTTAAGAGTTGCCAATAATTATGCTGCTATACATGATAACATCATTGTTATTGATAAAAAAAATGCTGGCGTAGGAGCTGCAAGAAATACTGGCTTTGATCTTGCCAAAGGAAAATATCTATATTTTTTAGATCCCGATGATTATTTAGCTAAAAATACCATGACTACAATCTTAAGTCTCATGGAAGCAAATGATTTAGATATTTTAACCTTTCATAGTATGCCCGTGGTAAAAAAACATGAGCCAAATTCATTAAATATTGAACATGGGGTTAAAGAGTTATTAGTTCAAGATGGAATCTCTTACATCGCAAATATTAAACATCATAATGAGATTTGGTGGTACTTCATCAAAAGAGAATTTATGGTGAATTCAGGAGTTCGTTTCATCGAAGGTAAATGGATGGAAGATGCCATACTTACTTCAGAATTATTCTTGAAAGCGAAACGCATGGCACATGTTGACTGCGATGTACACCGCTATCGAATTTTACCAACATCAGCGATGCGCAACAAAAGTCCTGAGCATTACAACAAAGTTATTTTTGATAATGCAAACGCAGCGTATGTATATGCACAATTGATAGATTCAGTACCAAAGAATCATCCGAATTCTGCAGCTTGTATTAAAAGACTTAAAACGCGACAGCAGTCCTTTGTTTTTTTCTTAATGGTTCGTTTGATGAAATCAGATATTTCCGTTGATAAAATACCAGAAATGTTAGAAGGCTTTGAAAAAGTTGACGCATACCCGCTTAAAAAATTTATAGGTGATGATTACCATGGTATTGGTTACTCTTTCTTGGTTTTTATCTTCAATCGTAAATATTTAATCAACCCTTTTATAAGGGTCTTCAGAACTTTTTATAACATTAGTAAATGAATATTTTAATAACTTCCGCTGGAAGGCGCGTTTCTCTTGTAAGAGCATTTCAACAAGAGCTTAGAAATAGTTTTCCAAATGCAAAGGTGATTGCTGCTGACGCAAAGCCAAAATTATC
>CALHCJ010000224.1 GCA_937936275.1 uncultured Flavobacteriaceae bacterium | reverse complement strand
GCCATAACAGGAAAGGTGATGTCTTTTTTAATACTGGCAAGTGCCCTAGCTCCCAGTATTTTTAGCCTTTGTTTTTCGACCTTTGATTCTTATCAGTTGCTGGGTTGGTTGGGGTTGGTATTTTTGATATTTCTTGTTTTTGGGAGTTTGAAGGCGAGAAACCCACAATAGATGGTAGTATCTTTTTACAGAACGTTTTAAAAAAAAATGGTTGTGAATATGAAATTTTTCGGTACGGCAGTTTTGTTAATCGTAGTTTTTTCATGCTCTGAAAAGAACAAAAGAACCAAAAAACAGAAGTTGGTCAGTAAAGAAGTTCGATACCAATCCCTAGAATTTCAAGCAATAATTGATTCCGCCAATGTTAAAGGATCTATTCTGATCTACGATCTTCAGAAAGAGGCTTATCATTTAAATGATTTCGAATGGTCAAATACTGGTAAACTTCCAGCATCCACTTTTAAAATTCCAAACTCCATCATCGCTCTAGAAACAGGAGTGGTTGAAAATGATAGTACTTTGTTTAAATGGAATGGAGAATCCAGAGGATTGCGGGTGTGGGAACAGGATTTAATTTTCTCCCAAGCTTTTCATTACTCTTGTGTACCCTGCTATCAAGATGTTGCTAGAAGAATTGGCGCAACTCGTATGAACCAATATCTAAGTGAATTAAGTTATGGCGAGATGAAAGTTGATTCAACGAACATTGATTTATTTTGGTTAGAGGGAGAATCTAAGATTAGTCAATATCAACAAATTGATTTTTTAAAACGCTTTTACCAACAAAAACTGCCTATTCGTAAAAGAACAGATGAAATCATGAGAAGAATGATGGTTCTTGAAAAAAATGCATCCTATACTTTAAGTGGAAAAACGGGTTGGTCGATTAGAAACGGCAATAATAATGGTTGGTTTGTAGGTTTTATTGAAACCAAAAATGGTGTTTATTTTTTTACAAGTAATGTTGAACCACAAGGTGAGTTTAATCAAGAATCTTTTGTGGTAGCTAGAAAAGAAGTTGTGTACAAAGCTTTAAAACAGTTGAAAATAATTGAAGAATAGATAATGGAGCATATCAGTAATTATTCTTGTAACTTGCGGAAAACCAACAATAAATAATGGATTTAAACCTAGCAGTTTTGATAGATGGCGATAATATTCCTTCTGCCTATGTAAAGGAAATGATGGAAGAAATTGCTAAATATGGTAACCCCACCATCAAACGTATTTATGGCGATTGGACCAACCCTCGTTTGAATAAGTGGAAAACGGTACTCTTAGAAAATGCAATTACCCCTATTCAACAATATGGCTACACACAAGGAAAAAATGCAACAGATTCCGCAATGATTATCGATGCTATGGATATTTTGTATTCTGGCAAAGTGAGTGGTTTTTGTTTGGTGAGTAGTGATAGTGATTTTACACGATTGGCGACTCGTCTTCGGGAAGCGGGTATGCAGGTTTTCGGAATAGGAGAGAAAAAAACACCAAACCCATTCATTGTGGCCTGTGATCGATTTATCTATATCGAAATACTTAAAGATCAATCACAAGAAGATACGACAGATAGTAATGAGGTGAAGTCTAAAGGCAAGAGTAGTGTAGATAAGATCACTGCTAAAGATTTAAGATTAATCGCAACTTCTATCGATGCTTTAGCAGATGATGATGGCTGGGCATTTTTGGGTGACGTTGGTAGTTTGCTTCAAAAGAAGCAACCAAATTTTGATGCTCGTAATTATGGCTATCAAAAGTTAACACCACTTATCAGTTCTATACCGAACTTTGAAATTGAACGTCGCGAAGATTCCCGTGGTCGTAATAAGCTAATTTATGTCAAGATTAAGGAGAAGAAGAATTCGCGATCTAGAAAATAATGTGGTTTTCATTTGTGGCATCGATTTTGTTATTAGTAGGAGGATGAGGCATAGCATACTTTAGATGCCACGCTTGAAGGTATTAGCTTGACAGCATCAAATTAAATATTTCTTTACATTTACAAATAGAATAGACTAATCCATTTAAAAAAGTAAACATGAAAAATCAAGCACGAAAATTAATAGGTTTGGCGCTGATAGCTATAGCTTTTATTTGCATGCCCAATTCTGTATTTGCGAATTATGAAGAAAATATTAGTTCTGAATATATGATCAGTAAAGATGACATCGTGGGTGGATGGCAGTATATCGTTGAAGGAGCACCAGAAGGTTATGGTACCGGTTTATTGATGATTGTGAAGCAAGACGGAATGTACAAAGTACAAGTTCAAATTAATGGGAGTGCTATTAACGGAGACAATGTTGTCGTAAAGGGTAAAAAAATTACGTTCAATTTAAATGTTGAGGGAGAAAAAGTAAATGTAGCTTTAGAGATGAAGGGAAGTAAAATGTCAGGAACAAGCAATTCTCCCTCCAACGGAACGATGAACATCTCTGGAGAGAAAATTATTTCGCCGCAATAACCCAAAACGTAATTAAAATTGTTTTAAGACTTTGGTCTAAAACGATACTAAAAATACCTATTGAAAGGATTCATTCTTTCAATAGGTATTTTTATTTAGTTGCTAATCATAGCTAGTTTCTTTACGATTTATTCCATATTATTTTTGTTATTTTTGATCGATTCAATACCTGTTGAAATGAAAAAATTAGGTCTTTTATTGATTGTTGTATTGTTAGCTAGCTGCGAATACTTGAAGGAAGAGGCAGATATGGTTGTGGTCAATGCTAATATCTATACGGTCGATGATGATTTTGCAAAGGCAGAAGCGTTTGCAGTTCGTGATGGCAAGTTTATAGCCGTGGGCTCATCTGAAGATATACGTGATGTGTATACAGCTGATCAAATCGTTGATGCTGACGGTCGAACTATTACGCCGGGTTTGATTGATGCTCATTGTCATTTTTACAGGTTAGGCCTTAAGCAACAAGTAGTCGATCTTGTAGGTACAAAAAGTTATGCTGAGGTATTAAGAAGGGTACAAGAGTTCCAAAGAGAAAACCCTAAAGATTTTATAATTGGTAGTGGATGGGATCAAAACGATTGGGAAGTAAAAGAATTTCCTACAAAAAAAGAATTGGATGAATTGTTTCCAGATACTCCGGTAGCCCTAGAACGGGTTGACGGACATGCGTATTTAGCTAATCAAGCTGCACTAGACAAAGCGGGAATCAAATGGAACACCAAAGTACCCGGCGGAGAAATTGTAAAAAATCAATTTGGCAATACGGGGGTTTTAATAGACAACCCCATGTTACTGATTGATTCCGTTATTCCTACTCCCTCTGTAGCAGCAAAAGTGAAAGCATTGAAGGATGCTGAACGGCTATGTTTAAACTACGGATTGACCACTGTAAATGATGCAGGACTTGATCGTTCTACTATTGAATTAATTGATAGTCTGCAGCAAAATGGGGAGCTCTCCATACGCGTTTATGCAATGATTAGCAGCACTCCAGAGAATTTAGAACATTATCTATATCAAGGTCCGGTAAAAACAGAAAAACTGAATGTGCGATCTGTGAAAGTGTATGGAGATGGTGCCTTGGGTTCTCGAGGAGCTACTTTAAAAAAACCCTATGCAGACAAATGGGGTCATCACGGGGCCATGGTAACTCCGACCGAAGAAATTGTTGATTTGGCAAGACGTATTGCAATCTCTGAATACCAAATGAATACACATGCAATTGGAGATTCTGCAAATGCTTTTGTGCTTCGTACCTACGATAAGGTTTTGGAGGGTAAGCAAGACAGGCGGTGGAAAGTTGAACATGCTCAAGTTATTGACAGTATGGATTTTGATTATTTCAAGAATGGAATAATCCCTTCCATACAGCCAACGCACGCTACTAGTGACATGTATTGGGCTGAAGAACGATTGGGCGAAGAAAGAGTAAAAGGAGCGTATGCCTTCAAAAAGTTACTTGATAAAGCAGGTATGGTAGCTCTAGGTACTGATTTTCCTGTGGAACAGGTAAGTCCTTTTTTAACGTTTTATGCAGCAGTTGCTAGAAAAGATCTAGATGGTTATCCTGAAAAAGGATTTCAAATGGAAGACGTGTTGACCCGAGAAGAAACCTTGAGAGGTATGACAATTTGGGCAGCATATTCAAACTTTGAAGAAAAGGAAAAAGGAAGCATAGAGGTGGGAAAATTTGCAGATTTTACAATCTATAACAAAGACTTGATGACAGTGCCAGTAGATGAAATACCAAGTATTATGGCCGAGCAAACATTTGTAGGCGGAGTAGTAAGATGATATAGATTAAGAATATCATCAAATAAAAAACCGAAGTCAGGCTTGACTTCGGTTTTTTTATGCAGTAAAATGATCTTACATTTTAGGCATTCCCATCATTATTGGTACAGCGACACGAGTTTTATCCCAACCCATAACCATATGCACACCACCCTCAACTTCTTTGAAAGCAATAGAGAAAGCTTCTAATGACTTGTCTCCCATACTTACGCCGGCGCTAACACGGGCTACATCTGAAGCCTCATCTTTGTAAAAGTATGAACCCCATTGATTCAAATTACTGTGCAAGATGACAGTCCATTCTTTTTCTCCCGGTATGGTCAATAATGCATAAGTGCCAGCTTTGACATCTTTTCCACCAAAGTTCACATCTTTATAAAACGTAATCTCAGGAGCTTCATTAGCACCAGTTCTCCATACCTCTCCTGCTGGCGCAAGTTCAGCTAAAGAACGACCTTTTAATTGTGGACGTCCGTAGGTAATACGAACCGCTTTTTCAGAAACTTTATAATCTGAAGGGTAAGAAGCATTATCTAGCGGACTTTTATCCATTCCACTAAATTCTTGTGCTGTGGCTTCAGTAACAAAAACCATAGCTAATGCCATAAAGGCAACGGTAAAAACTTTTTTCATAATAGTGTTATTTATTTATGTGTTAAAATTAGGGAGTAATCTAAAGACACTCTCCTAAAAAGTCGTTAAAATCAAGGCTTCTTACAGAATATCAATTTCTTTTTCAATAATTGAATTAAATAACATAATATGTTATCGATAAGAAGATATTAGTTATAAATTGTAATCATTATAGTTATTTATGTTTTATAATTGAAAGTATTATATCATTTTTGTATCTGAATTATTAAATGATAATTGTTATGTGTGGAATTGTATGTGCGTTTGATGTAAAAGAGAGCACAGAAATATTACGGCCTCAACTATTAGAAATGTCTAAAAAAGTAAGACATAGGGGTCCAGATTGGAGCGGCATATATGCAGATGAAAAGGCGATTTTGGCCCATGAGCGTCTGGCCATCGTAGATCCGGCTTCCGGTAAACAGCCCTTGCTGAGTCCTGATGGAAAATTAATTTTAGCTGCTAATGGCGAAATATATAATCATAGAGAATTAAGAAAACAATTTGAAGGAAGTTATGATTTTCAAACACAATCAGATTGTGAGGTAATCTTAGCCCTATATCAGGCGAAAGGCGCTTCCTTTTTAGATGAAATGAATGGTATTTTTGGTTTTGCGATTTATGATACTGAGAAAGATGAGTATTTTGTTGCAAGAGATCATATGGGAATCATTCCTCTATATATGGGATGGGATCAAAACGGAACATTTTATGTTGCCTCTGAGCTAAAGGCTTTAGAAGGTACTTGCACAAAGATCGAATTATTCCCTCCAGGACATTATTTACATAGTTCCGATGGAGAAGTAAAGCAATGGTATTCTCGCGACTGGATGGAATATGATGCTGTAAAAGAAAATGAAACGAGTATTCAGGAAATTAAAGAGGCTTTGGAAGCAGCGGTACACCGCCAGTTAATGTCTGATGTACCTTATGGTGTTTTACTCTCTGGAGGATTAGATTCTTCAGTGACTTCTGCAATAGCCAAAAAATATGCTCAAAAGAGAATAGAATCGGGCGATACAAAAGACGCTTGGTATCCGCAATTACATTCCTTTTCAGTAGGATTAGATGGCTCACCTGATTTGGCCGCTGCTCAAAAAGTTGCAGATCATATTGGTACGATTCATCATGAAATTAAATTTACAATTCAAGAAGGCCTAGATGCTATAAAAGATGTGGTATACAATCTTGAAACCTATGATATCACAACCATTCGCGCTTCCACACCTATGTATTTGATGGCCCGCGTTATCAAATCTATGGGAATCAAAATGGTACTTTCAGGAGAAGGTGCAGACGAATTATTCGGCGGATACCTATACTTCCATAAGGCTCCGAATGATAAGGAATTTCATGAAGAAACGGTACGAAAGCTAAGCAAATTGCATATGTACGATTGCCTGCGTGCAAACAAGTCTTTAGCGGCTTGGGGTATTGAAGGTCGTGTACCTTTCTTGGATAAAGAATTTATGGATGTTGCTATGCGTATTAACCCAAAAGACAAAATGATTAACGGCGAGCGTATGGAGAAGTGGGTAGTGCGTAAAGCTTTTGAAGACATGCTACCAGAAAGCGTAGCTTGGCGTCAAAAAGAGCAATTTTCCGATGGCGTAGGTTACAGTTGGATCGATACTTTAAAAGAAGTTGTTGACACTGAAGTTAGTGACGAACAGTTAGCTAATGCTAAGTTTAGGTTTCCATTACAAACACCAACTTCGAAAGAAGAATTTTACTATCGTTCTATTTTTGAACAACATTTCCCTTCAGATGCGGCTGCGTTATGCGTGCCTCAAGAGGCATCAGTTGCTTGTAGCACGCAAATTGCCTTGGAGTGGGATGAAGCCTTTAAAAATATGAATGACCCTTCAGGAAGAGCTGTAGCGAACGTTCATGAAGAAGCTTACTAAGATTATTTTAGGGGAAACCCAAATGAAGAGAATGAATTCTGTTTAACTCAGTTTTTATTTTAATTAGTCGTAAAGCCCTGATATCTATTAGGGCTTTTTTTGCGCCATTTTACAGCACAAATTTAAGGTGATAAACTAAAGAAGTAATAGCATGACTTTCTAGCTCTTGAAAAGTATCTTTTTTCCACAAAAAATGTTAATAACTTCAACATATAAAAATGCTTGTAAAGCTATATTTCATGGGGTATTGCGTATATTTGTAAGATTGCAAAATTTGAATTAAATACAACCTAATTTATTTATGAGCGAAGAAGCAAATAACGAGGGCGAAGAGAATAAAAAACCTCTAGAAGAAATTAAAAAAGATGGCGCTCCTATGAAGGAGTATTCGGCAGATAGTATTCAGGCCTTAGAGGGTATGGAGCATGTGCGAATGCGTCCATCGATGTATATTGGTGATGTTGGTGTAAGAGGCTTACATCATTTGGTATATGAAGTAGTAGATAATTCTATTGACGAGGCGATGGGTGGTCATTGTGATACCATTAGTGTCACCATCAATGAAGATAATTCTGTTACCACAAGAGATAATGGTAGAGGTATTCCTGTAGGACTGCATAAAAAAGAAGGCGTTTCTGCACTTCAGGTGGTAATGACCAAGATTGGCGCTGGAGGTAAATTTGACAAGGACTCTTACAAAGTTTCAGGTGGTTTACATGGTGTTGGTGTTTCTTGTGTTAATGCGCTATCGCAACATTTAAAGGCTACAGTATTCAAGGAGGGTAAAATTTGGGAACAAGAATATTCGAAGGGTAAAGCACTATACCCTGTTAAAAGTATCGGAGAAACCACGGAAAGAGGTACTGAAGTAACCTTTTTGCCTGACACTACCATTTTTACACAAACCATAGAATATAGTTACGAGACCCTTTCAAATAGAATGCGCGAGCTCTCTTATTTGAATAAGGGGGTTACCATTACAATAACTGATAAGCGTCAAAAAGATAAAGAAAGTGAGTCAGGGTACTTAAGCGAGACTTTTTATTCTGATGAAGGTTTAAAGGAATTTGTAAAGTTCTTAGATGGTAACCGCGAGCAGTTGATTCAGAATGTGATCTCGATGGAAGGTGAGAAAAATGGTATTCCTGTAGAAGTTGCCATGGTATATAATACTTCATACACTGAGAATCTGCACTCTTACGTAAATAATATTAATACCCACGAAGGTGGAACACATTTATCAGGTTTTCGTCGCGGATTGACAGGCACCTTAAAAAAGTATGCTGATTCATCGGGAATGTTGGATAAATTAAAATTTGACGTACAAGGAGATGATTTTAGGGAAGGGTTAACGGCAATCGTATCTGTAAAGGTCGCTGAGCCCCAATTTGAAGGTCAGACGAAAACCAAGTTAGGTAACCGAGAGGTTTCTTCGGCAGTCAGTCAGTCAGTTTCTGAGATGTTGACGAATTATTTGGAGGAGAATCCAGATGATGCTAAGGTAATTGTTCAAAAAGTGATCCTTGCAGCCCAAGCGAGACATGCCGCTACGAAAGCGCGTGAGATGGTACAGCGTAAAACCGTAATGAGTATCGGTGGTTTGCCAGGTAAATTATCAGACTGCTCTGATCAAGACCCTGTAAACTGCGAAGTATTTCTAGTAGAGGGTGATTCTGCAGGTGGTACTGCAAAGCAAGGTCGTGATCGAAATTTTCAAGCTATACTTCCACTAAGAGGTAAAATTTTAAATGTGGAAAAAGCGATGCCACATCGTGTTTTTGATAATGAAGAAATCAAAAATATATATACGGCATTGGGTGTGACCATAGGTACCGAAGAGGATAGTAAGGCATTGAACCTTGAAAAATTACGTTATCATAAAGTAGTCATTATGTGTGATGCTGATGTAGATGGTAGTCACATTGAGACCTTGATCTTGACGTTTTTCTTCCGTTATATGAGAGAACTAATTGAAAGTGGCCATATCTATATTGCTACGCCACCGTTATATTTAGTAAAAAAAGGACAAAAGAAGCGTTATGCTTGGAATGATGAAGAACGTGACGAAATAGCGAATAGCTACAGTGGCGGGGTAAGTATACAACGCTACAAAGGTTTGGGTGAAATGAATGCCGAGCAATTGTGGGATACGACTATGAATCCTGACTTTAGAACTTTACGTCAGATCACTATAGATAATGCCACTGAGGCTGACCGTGTATTCTCGATGTTGATGGGTGATGAGGTGCCTCCTCGAAGAGAGTTCATAGAGAAGAATGCTGTTTATGCGAACATTGACGTATAACAAATAGCACTTTCACAACAAAAATTCGTCCACCAACTGGTGGACGTTTTTATTTGCGGTTATTATTAACATAACCCGAAATTTAATTATGAAAGTAAAGTTATTTACCATGTTGTTCTTTTCAGTATTAATCTGTTTTGCACAAGAGGACTTAAAAGAACGTGAAAAGCAAGCAGCTTTTGATCCAGCTTATAGTTCGTATTCAAGAAAAAAACCAGCTTATGTTACGCTTAAGAGTGGAGAGAAGGTTGAAGCTGATATCAAAGATGTAGACCGTAAAAAAGGTCAAATTAATGAGATTAAGTTTATCAAGCCTGATGGCAAAAAACTTAGAGTTAAGGCTGAAGAGGTTGTAGACTTATATATGGCTCCTTCAGGACTCGAAAAATTAAGTAATCAATCGAATTTTTTGAATGATGCTACGAAATGGGGTAAAAGTGATGCTTCTAAATATTTGAATAAGGGGTATACTATGTATACCAATCAAATGGTTTCTCTAAAAAATAAAAAGAAAGAGGCTGAGTACTTAATGCAGGTTGTAAACCCAAAATACAGCCAGTACATTGAAGTGTACTCTGATCCTTGGGCAAAGCAAACTGCCAGTATTGGTATTGGCGGAATGAAATTAGCAGGAGGTATTGCTAAGTCGTACTATATTAAAAAGGGAGATGAAAAAGTACTTTGGTTAACCAAAAAGGACTTTGAAGATCATTTCGCTTCTTTATTTATGGATAATGATAAGTTCAAAGCCAAATACGCTGATAAAAAATTCAAATGGAGCTTGTTGGGTGTTTATATTTTAGACTATACAGAGTTTCTAGCTGAAGACGGAGAGCTTTCGAAGTAAACATATCGTACCAAACTAAAAAGCCCATTCGATCTTTCGAGTGGGCTTTTTTGATATTTTGACTAGTCATAGTAAGAATTATTCTTACTGAAAAGATCGAATCTATTTGAAAATAGCCACTAATCTAACGGTAATAAAACATCGATAAAGGGTAAACGTTAAACAGTTCATCTAACGAAATAGGTGTCTATGATGTAGTTCAACGAATTAAAATTACATTTCATCGAAGGATTGTAATATTTTGTAAGAAAATTCTTTCTACTATTCGAACAAAGCAAAATTGATTTTTAAACTTTAAGAAATTAGTATTAATCCAAACTCCAAATCATTATGAAAAATGTACTGCTTATCAAGGAAATTTATTCAGATGCTTTTAAAAATTTAGGAACTAAATATGTGAAATCATATTTTAAGTTTTTCTCTTGGTTTTGTTTAGCAAGCTACGGAATTATGCTTTATGCTTTTGCATTTAGAGTTTCGACTGGTTTTACATTTGGGTAACAGACTAAAAGTTGATGCCATAAAAAAGCGCCAATATGGGGTTATTGGCGCTTTTAATCTATATGAATGTAATCTGGGTTATTGGCGATTGGCTAACAGCGTACCATCTGTAAGCATTAACTGACCATCTTTCAAGACGACTAGATCATCAGTTTTTGATTCTAGACCTGGGTATGAAATAGTATAGACATCGTCTTCGGTATTCCAATTAAAGTCTGAAACGATTTCTAACTTGTTATTTTTATATTGATGAAATCTACCTAAGTATACATCATTAAAAATCCATTCATTCCGAATATTTTCAGATTTCGATGCCGTCTGTAACTTTTCAGTTTTTGACCAAACACCGATTACGGGATCGTTATTTTCTGGTATTCTTGAACAATTACTTGCCAAGATGATTCCTATAATTGCTAAGAAAGAAAATAATTTCTTCATTATACAGGTTTAATTTGGGGGTTAACATACTTAAAACGCCACGAAACAAATTTGTATTGTTACAATTCGATGTATGACCACCTATTGTCATATTCTTCGTTGAAGTACTCACTTTTTTAACAATAGTTGCAGTTCATCGAGTTCGTAAATAGCTCATAATTGAGTATTTAGCTGTAGTTCATCGATAATTTTCATCCCCTTATCCCAAAATTTCATCTTAAAAGCTTTAGCAACATAAACATCATTTTCAGTTTAGGTTAAAAATTAGTCTTTGGTTAGAGTTATAAATAACGATTGGCATTATTACTGCACATCTAGAACTACCCTTCGAAATGATTTATTTATAGAGATATGCGTAATCATCCTCAAAGAAGCCTTATGGTTGCTAATGGTACCTCTATGGTTAAACCAATGCGTATTTTCTAAATGCCGTAACCGCTAATTTTAATAAGTTTAGAAATACTATAGGGTTAAATCACTTAGAAGTCGTACTACTTTTAAAGTCGATAAAGTGCAAGAGGTAAACCGTTTATCTGGTAGAATAAGTGCTTCTTTTGTATTTCAACGAATTAAATGGACATTTCATCGAAGGATTGAAATAAAATGTAAGAAAATTCCTTCTAGTAAAAGAACATTACAAATTAACTTTAAAATTTAATATTAACACAAACTCCAAATCATTATGAAAAACGTACTCCTAGTTAAAGAAATTTATTCAGATGCATTTCAAAATTTAGGAACAAAATATGTGAAGTCTTATTTTAAATTCTTTACTTGGTTTTGTATCGCTAGTTATAGTATAATGCTTTATGCATTTGCTTTTAGAGTTTCAACTGGTTTTAGTTTCGGATAATCACATCGCTAATATATAAAAACAAGAAAGCGTCAATATACCAGTATTGACGCTTCTTTCATTTAGTAACTCCAACATTACAAAATACTACTCTCTTTCCGCTAACACTTTACCGTCAACATAAATGAGTTGACCATTGTTTAAAGCAACTTTA
>CALHCJ010000223.1 GCA_937936275.1 uncultured Flavobacteriaceae bacterium | reverse complement strand
CAAAACCGATGGAAATTTGCAACTACCCATCGGATTGGCATTTACACTGAGCCTTTTTTACGCGCTTTACTTGGAGCTTGTACTGCCTAAATTCAATATACGATACACTTCCGATTGGATAGATGTAGCCCTGTACGGCTTTGGATTTCTTTTTTTTATAACGATCGAACGTTTTGGAATTGCTGAAAAAGCTGAATAAAATAGAGCTTTCTGTAGTTTTGTTAGAAAACGGAGCTATTGGATTGAAAATTCTAAACTGGAAAGTAGTCTGCGGGTTTCACCAGTTTCCACTATACTATGTGGCAAAATTTAATGATGCTGCTTCCGCGCTTTCGTATTTCTACTACTTCTAAAATTCTTGCTTTTTCTTGTTAAGTAGGCGACTAAAACAAATCCGACGGCAACAAAACTGATTAGATAGAGCATTTCGTAAACTTCATGTGGTGCATCCATACCTCAAAATACGAAAAATAATTGATTTATGAGACGTGCTGTAACTGTCTAGCGTATGCGAAAATTAAGCGCTAGTTTTCGTAAATATCAGAAACGATAGCTCGAACATCAGGAATAACGGTTTGCGCCAATCTCGAATTTCCATTCAGTAAAACACAAATACCTAAATCTGCTTCGGGGTATACGGCGATTTCATTTCGATAATTATTCACACTTCCACCATGATGCCACATCGTTCTTGTAGCGGCAGAATCGTTTTTTTGCAGGGTATGTATACGCCAACCAAGACCATAGTGTGACTGCTTGTGCTCGGGCCAACGTTGGTAATATTTGTTATTATAATCGATTTGTATAAAAGGCTCAAAAGCTTTTTTTATCGTTTTTGATTTTGCGACCTCTGGTCGATGACCCAATAAAAACCGCATCCATTTGGCCATATCTAACGAACTTGCATTGATACCACCGGCAACCACAGCATTGTAGTATTTATTCTTTAATGGTCTGCTTCGCCATCCTTTACCACTTCGTACATGAGGCATTGCAACGTTCTTTGACGCGATGAGATCATCATGATTCATTGAAACCGTATGCATCTTTAAAGGTGTGAAAAATCTATTTTGAAGCGATGTTTTTACATCCTTTCCTGTAGTGTTCAACATGATCTCTTGAATCAATGCAAACATGGCATTCTGATAACTGTATTGTATACCTGGGGCACTCTGTGGTGTCACTTCATGAAAACGACCTGCAATTCTAGCTACTGGAATATTAGCTTCTACGAGATTGGTAAAGCTATGATAGGCCGTCCCTGAACTGTGAGATAATATATGACCAATCTTGACTTTATTGGTATTTAGGGAATCACCCAACTTGAATTCAGGAATATAATCTATGACCCTGTCATTCCAATCAAATTTACCCTCCGCTTGCAAATTTGCTGCGAGAACGCCAGCAAATCCTTTAGACAAAGAACCCAAACGAAAAATAGTTTCTCCGTCTACTTTTGCTTTTTCGGTCACGTTTCTTTTTCCAAAGCCGTCTGCAATTAGAATAGAGTCTCCTTTTACGATACTTATACCTGCTCCTACAATATCTCCTGAAACAACAGCCTGTTTGAAATAAGCCTGCAGTGCTCTACGCAGCTGATCTTTTTGCGCTTTGTAACGCTTTACCGCCTCCTTATCAATGACCATTTCCTTTTCTGAAATCTTCACCGTTTCTGTACTGGTCTCTGTTGCCGTGCCTTTTACAATAAAGACTAACAAGGTGACTGCTAGTAAAGCACCAACTAAAATTTTAATTTTCCCCACTACAATACATTTATAGCATCGCATTTGCGATACGCTATGCTTATTTCTTTAACTGGTAAACCTCCTAATTTATTGTTAGAAATTAAAAACGCTCTGAGTGATACGTTCAGAGCGTTTATTGCTTTTGACATCAACTACCCATGTGTAGTTTGAAGATAAACAGTAGTCAATTTATTATAAAATATAATCTGTACTTACAAAATTGCTCAATTTCGCATCCAATAATTGTTCAATAACTTCATTGTTCAAATCATTGTCTTTAAAGGCAACAAAGGTTCGAATTGAAAACGAACGCAAAGCATCATGTACGCTTAAGGTCGCTTGAGCAGAATCTTTTCTACCTGTAAACGGATATACATCAGGACCCCGTTGACAGGAACTATTTAAGTTTACACGACAAACGAGATTTACCAAGGCATCAATAAGCGGCGCTAAAGCATATACATCTTTACCAAATAAACTTACTTGTTGTCCGTAATTGCTTTCTGCCATATCGTCTAGCGGTTCTTCAATATTTGAAAAAGGCACTAAAGGAATGATCGGTCCGAATTGTTCTTCTTGGTACACGCGCATGTCTTTCGTAACCGGATAGAGCACCGCAGGCCAGATGTAATTGTCAATATGCTGTCCGCCCTTTTTATTTAAGATTTTCGCTCCTTTAGCAACCGCATCGTCAATTAACTCTTGAATATATTCTGGTTTTTGTGGTTCGGGTAAGGGAGTCAACTTTACCCCATCTTCCCACGGATTACCAAACTTCAACCCGTCTACGCGTTCGGCGAACTTCGTATTGAAGGTATCTTTAATATCGTCGTGCACATAGACCACTTTTAAAGCTGTACAGCGTTGCCCGTTGAAAGAGAGTGTTCCCGCCAATACTTCGTTCATGGTTAAATCCATATCCGCATCCGGAAGTATTATCGCCGGATTTTTAGCTTCCAAACCTAATACCAATCGCAATCGATTGCTCTTTGGATGTTGGTCTTGCAAGGCATTCGCAGATTTACTATTTCCGATGAGTGCCAACACATCCACTTTGCCTGTTTGCATAATAGGAGCTGCTACTGCCCTACCTCTACCGAAAATAATATTAACTACGCCTTTCGGGAAACTGTCTTTAAAAGCTTCTAATAAGGGAGTTATCAATAAAACTCCATGTTTGGCAGGTTTAAAGATGGTGGTATTCCCCATAATAATTGCAGGAATGAGCAATGCAAAAGTTTCGTTTAAGGGATAGTTATAGGGTCCTAAGCACAAAACAACCCCTAGAGGTCCTCTTTTAATATGCGCATAAACACCGTCATGTTTTTGAAATTTAGCGGCATCTCTATCCAAATTCTTATAATCTTCAATGGTGTCATTGATATAATCTACCGTTCGATCAAATTCCTTTTCAGAATCTGGAAGCGACTTTCCGATTTCCCACATCAAAAGTTTTACAACCTCTTGACGTTTCGTTTTCATTTTCTCCACAAAAATTTCCATACAGGCAATTCGATCCTTAACGTGCATGGTCGGCCAAGCTCCTTGTCCTTTACCATATGCATGTAAAGCAGCGTCTAAAGCTTCCATCGCTTCTGGTTCTCCCATATCAGGAGTGCTTCCTAATAATGTGGGTGCATATTCCGCTGTTGATGAAATGGTGGAGTATACTGCTGTAGTATTTCCGTTCCATCCTTTAAGCGCACCACCCACAAGATAATGGCGTTGATCAATCGTTTCTGTAATTTGAAATTCCGCTGGAATTGTGTTTTGTGTTTTGCTCATGTGTAAAAATTGAATGAATAAAAAAATCCCTGATTGCTCAGGGATTTATTCGTTATACAATAGGTTTCATCGCAGTCATGGACTCTCGCAATCGCGTTCCTACAATTTCAACAGGATGTTGTCGTAAAGCTTTGTTGACGGCAATTAATTTTGCGTTATCAACGCTATTTCCATCACCGTATGATGTTCCGATGACATCAGTATCTATAGACTTCATAAAGTCTGCTAATAAGGGCTTACAAGCATGGTCAAATAAATAACAGCCGTATTCTGCCGTATCAGAAATTACGCGATTCATTTCAAATAGTTTCTTTCTTGCAATCGTGTTTGCAATTAACGGAGTTTCGTGTAAAGATTCATAATACGCCGATTCTGCGATAATACCTGAATCTGTCATTGCCTCAAAGGCCAATTCAACACCTGCTCTCACCATCGCTACCATTAATACGCCATGGTCATAAAATTCTTGTTCGCTGATGTCTTGATCACCTGCTGGTGTTTTTTCGAAGGCGGTTTCACCAGTGGCAGCTCTCCAGGTTAATAAGTTTTTATCGTCGTTCGCCCAGTCTTCCATCATGGTTTTTGAAAAATGACCAGTCATAATATCATCCATGTGTTTTTGAAACAGAGGGCGCATAATGTCTTTCAATTCTTCCGCCAAATCAAAAGCTTTGATTTTTGCTGGATTCGAAAGGCGGTCCATCATATTGGTAATACCACCATATTTCATGCCTTCTGTAATGGTCTCCCAACCGTATTGAATTAGTTTCGAAGCATAGCCAGCATCAATACCTTTCTCAATCATTTTATCGAAACAAAGAATACTTCCCGTTTGTAATAAACCGCATAAAATGGTCTGCTCACCCATTAAATCAGACTTTACTTCAGCGACAAATGAAGACATTAATACTCCGGCTCTATGACCACCTGTACCAACAGCATACGCTTTGGCTTGTTCTAAACCTTTTCCTTCGGGATCATTGTTCGGGTGAACTGCAATTAGGGTAGGTACGCCAAAACCTCTCTTATATTCTTCACGTACTTCAGAACCAGGACACTTTGGAGCTACCATGATAACAGTCAGGTCTTCACGAATTTGCATTCCCTCTTCCACAATATTAAATCCGTGAGAGTAGGATAAAGTCGCTCCTTTTTTCATCAAGGGCATTACCGCACTTACAACTGCTGTATGCTGCTTATCTGGAGTCAAGTTAATAACCACATCGGCATTGGGAATTAGCTCTTCATACGTACCAACGGTAAAAGCATTTTCAGAAGCGTTTTTAAACGATTGTCTTTGCTCTTTAATTGCTGCTTCCCGCAACGTATAGGAGATATCTAAACCAGAGTCTCTCATATTCAAACCTTGATTCAGTCCTTGCGCTCCACAGCCTACAATTACAATCTTTTTCCCCTTTAAAGCGGATACACCATCAGAGAATTCACTAGATTCCATAAATCTACATTCCCCAAGCTGCTTCAGTTTGTCTCTAAGCGATAGTGTATTGAAATAATTTGCCATTTAAATAGTGTTTTTAATATCCTCCCCTTGGAGAGGTTTGTTTACATATTGGTTCTAAAATATTAGATTACAAACATATTGTATTCTGTTTATAAATCGAACAAAGCGGCCCTTATCAAACATTACTGTTGAGGGGCGTTATATTTATTCTTGAAATTCTTTAAGCATTGCTGAAATTTGCATTTCATCTTTGGTGACCGAAATACGCCCTGAGCGCACAAATTGCATAATACCAAAAGGCTTTAGCTGGTCATACATTTCATTAATTTCTTGTCGCCGTCCTGATTTTGCCAGAACAAAAAAGTCTCTAGCTACAGTGACAATTTGAGAATTACTATCCTTTATAATGTTTTGTATCTGACGTTCATCAAACAACAATGCAGAATCAATTTTAAATAAGGCAGATTCTTGATAAATAGTCTCATCATCGGTATGATAAAAGGCTTTTATGACTTCAATCTGCTTCTCTATCTGACCCACAATATTGGTTACCCATTTGCGAGTTGTATTCACTACAATAGTAAATTTTGAAACATCGTCAATTTCTGATTTAGAAACATTTAAACTTTCTATATTAATGTGTCGCTTTAAGAATATACCTGATATTCTATTCAGTAATCCTACATTATTTTCGGAGTAAACTGATATGGTAAACCATTGCTTTTCCATTTGTATGTATCTATCTGCTTGTTTGTATACTTTAGTTTGTTCTTACCGCTATAATCACTCCTGTAGACCAATCCATTTTAGTTAAATTATAGTCTTCTCGCTTCTCCAAATATGCAACCAATCGTTCCACGTTTTTATCATGTCCCTCTGGCCAATTCGGTTGAACCGCCATATCATCAATGATATAAAAACCACCAATTTGTATCATGGATAAAATCGCATCTATTTCACTGTATTTGCCGGGCCATGCATCTGCAAAAACCAAATCAAATTTTGATCCTTTATAATTCTGAATCCAGCTTGTTCCATCTTCACCAATGATTTCGACTCTTTTATCCGCACCGAAATATTGTTTGGCAATAGTAATGAGCTTCGGATCATTGTCGACTGTAATCAGTTTCGAATTGACGTCCATCCCATCAATCATCCACGACAAGGAGAGTCCTATTCCTGTTCCCAACTCCAAAAATCGCCCCGCTGGCTTGCTTGACATCAACGTTTTAAGCAGGGTGCCGATATGCAAATCTGATGGCATGGTAAATCCTATTTCTTTAGATTTACGCTCCAGTTCAGCATGAATAGTCGGTATGTCTTGAATTTTTGAATCGTTCACTTTACTTTATTATTTCAATCGAATATCAGAAACCGACGCACCCGAAGGAATCATAGGAAATACATTTCCTTCTTTTTCAACCTTCACCTCTAAAAAGTATGGTTTGTCGGAAGCAATCATCTCTTGAATAGTAGCTTTCAAATCTTTACGTTCACTCACTCTTTTTGATTCTATATGGTATCCTTCCGCAATTTTTACAAAATCAGGATTTACCATTATTGTAGAGGCATAGCGCTTATCAAAAAATAGTTCTTGCCACTGGCGTACCATACCCAAATGATCATTATTTAAGACCACAATCTTTACGGGAATTTGATGTTGAAAAATAACGCCCAACTCCTGTATGGTCATCTGATATCCACCATCACCGATTATGGCTACCACTTCACGATCCATCGCACCTTGCTTAGCGCCTATAGCTGCTGGCAGTGCAAAACCCATAGTTCCTAATCCACCTGAGGTGATATTACTTTTCGATTGTTCAAATTTCGCATAGCGACAGGCAATCATCTGATGCTGACCTACGTCGGTTACAATAACTGCTTTGTTTTCAGAGGCTAAATTAATTTCCTCAATGACTTCACCCATCGTCAAGCCCTCTTTAGTTGGGTGGATTTGATTTTTAATTACTTCATCAAATTCGATCTGATGCTTTTTCTTAAACTCATTATGCCACTCTTCATGATTATTTTCATGGAGCATCGGCAACAAATGTGCTAAGGTTTCTTTGGAATTTCCCAAAACAGCTACATCTGCATGGACATTTTTATTGATCTCTGCAGGATCTATTTCAAAATGAATCACCTTTGCCTGTTTGGCATAAGTATCTAAGCTTCCAGTAACGCGGTCATCGAAACGCATACCGATAGCAATCAACAAATCACATTCGTTCGTTAAAACATTAGGACCGTAGTTACCGTGCATGCCTACCATACCAACATTCAAGGGGTGACTTGTTGGGATCGCAGATTCACCCATAATGGTCCAAGCCGCTGGTATACCTGCTTTCTCAATTACTGCTGTTAACTCCGCTTCAGCCTGACCAAGTATAACGCCTTGACCCCAAACAATAAACGGTTTTTTAGCATTATTTATCAATTCAGCTGCCGCCTCGATAGCGCCTGTATTCGGTTTCGGAGTAGGATTGTAGCTTCGAACCCCTTTACATTTCTCGTACGCAAATTCAAATTCATCAAACTGCGCATTCTTTGTAATATCAATCAACACAGGCCCCGGACGACCTGACTTTGCTATATAAAATGCCTTCGCCATGATTTCAGGAATCTCAGAAGCTTTTGTAATCTGGTAATTCCATTTAGTCACGGGAGTTGAAATTCCGATAATATCAGTTTCTTGAAAAGCATCAGAACCTAATAGGTGTCTTGGTACTTGACCCGTAATACAAACCATTGGCGTGGAATCAATCTGAGCATCAGCTAGACCTGTCACCAAATTTGTAGCTCCTGGGCCAGAAGTTGCCATTGCCACTCCCACTCTACCCGATACTCTAGCATACCCCTGTGCAGCATGTGTTGCGCCTTGTTCGTGTCTCGTTAAAATATGAGTTAGTTTATCTTGAAACTTATACAACTCGTCATAAACTGGCATAATTGCACCACCCGGATAACCGTATAACAAATCAACACCTTCAGCCAACAAGCAATGAATAATTGCTTCCGCACCTGATATTTTAATGGTGGATTTTGTACTTTTTTCTTTTTGCTTTTCTTTTACTGTTTCCATAATTCAAACTCAAATTCAGGTATCAAATGCACATCTAAGATTAGCTTTTTGATACTTTGTATTCTATTCTCGGTACTTCAAACTACTTTCTAAAACTCGTCTGTTACACAACCTTGAGCAGCTGATGACACTGAACGCGCATATTTGTATAAGACTCCTTTTTTAAATTTTAATTCTGGCTGAACCCATGATTCTTTACGTTTTGCTAATTCGTGAGTGGATACATCCACATTAATAGCATTTGTTTCTGCGTCAATGGTAATGACATCTCCATTTTCGATTAACGCGATGGTACCCCCGTCTTGAGCTTCAGGAGAAATATGCCCTACAAC
>CALHCJ010000222.1 GCA_937936275.1 uncultured Flavobacteriaceae bacterium | reverse complement strand
TTTAATTCGTTTTGAATTACTTGTGTAGTACCAAATTTGTGCGTCTCCTCTCCTTGTAAATCTAAATTTCTTCCCCCTCCTAACAAGATTCTGTTTTCAATATTACGGAAGTAATAATACCCTTCGTTCATATGAAAAGTTCCTTTAATCTCTAAATTTTCAATGGGTTTCGTAATTAAGACTTGCGCTCTTGCAGGTTTTATGTCTTCATCTAAAAACTGAGCCGCAAAGCCATTTGTAGCAATGCATAATTTTTGGGTTGATAATTCAAATTGATCTGTTTTAACTACTACTTGATCATTATTTTCTGAAAACGATTCAACCGTACTGTTATTCAAAATACTTATTCCTTTCTTCTGAACGAGTTTTAGTAGACTATGCATCATCATGCCAGTATCTATCTGACCTTCATATTCGTTAGTGATGTAGTTTTCTAGTATGTTTTTAAAGTTGAATATATTTTTATGTTGAGAAAAAGCATTCTGTTTATAAACTGGCTTCAACATTTCGTTCATGCTATCTAAGGCGTCTATGCTTCGTTCATAAAGTTCTTCATCCTTCTTCAAAAATAATTCATGACCCCCGTGTTGTTGAAAACCGATATTTTGATCTCCTAGGGTTTGTCTCAATAGCTGAATTCCATTCCAACGTTTTTGAACGAGATCTATCACTTCTGCTTGAGAATGATGCTTAAGATCGGCCATGACCTCAGAGATGCTTCCAAAACACGCAAATCCTGCATTTTTTGTACTTGCCCCTTGGGGAAGGAATCCCTTCTCTAAAATTAAAATCTTAGCTTTTGGAAAATTCTTTTTTAACTGTAGCGCGCAGTTAAGCCCTACTATTCCGCTTCCAATAATGGTAAAATCAATATTCGAAAGCCAAGTCTTATATTCCCAATAACTTAAATTCACACTCTAAATTACAACTATAATTTTTCTTCTTCTTTTTGGGGTTTCTCAACACCTTGCATTACAAAGAATAATTGAGAGAGGATATTTACTTCTGAATTTTTTGCTTTTAATATTCCCTCTATTTGTATTGACCGATTATTCACCTGCCAAGCTCTAACTCTAAAATTTTCTAGAAGTGCAAACAGTTTTGAAGCCTGAGGAATATCTAAATCTTGTTGTAATCTTTCAAAATCAACTTTTGTATCAAAAAAATTAGAACTTACCGTTTTTTTTCTTGTTTTTCTACCGCTGAAGTTTCTAAGGTAGGTATACATTGCGTCTTCTTCTACCCGAAGTTTATATAATGGAAAAGGTGTAAAAATATTGTTGGCGTCTAATACCTTAACCTCGGCTAAATACTTATGAAGACTTTCATTCTCGGCTCCTAATTTAATAAGTATTTTAGGTACTACTTTGGTTTGGGTCGTCTTTTGTTCAACTTTATCAAAATTCTCGTCATATTCGTAGGTTATGATCGTGTCTTGCTGGGTAGTTTTTCCTTCAATTTCAAAACTAAAAAACCCATTGGTGCGCCTCGCAATTTGGGAAACATCTAAGTTATTTTTAATAAAAAAAGATGACTCTTTGAAATTCGAAATCAATTTTTTCTTTATCAGATTTTTCTCAAAATCCGCATCAAAATAAAGCGATAAAGAGGCATTAGGATTCGTTTCCAATGAAATTTCTTTATGAAAAGCTTCTGATCTTGGCGTTGGTATCTTTCCTTGAAGGCGAACTTCTCCATCCATGAGATCAAAATTCGAGATGCTTTTCCCATTCGTAAAGGTCAGATGACCTGATTCCCCTTTCAACACTTTTAATAATTTATGATCGCCCTTTTCAATGGTCTTGTCCTCTACAAGAATATCGTTAAAGACCTTTTCTACTTTATAATAAGATGGAGCTAATGAGGCAGCGACTACGAGTTTTTTACGCGTCCAAGCCAATACCATTTTAGCATCTTTAAGTATAACGAAGCGATATGATTTATCCTTTGATTCCTGAATTACCAGTGATTTTATATCACTACTTTTCTTAAGAAATAGCTCAAATTCAGGAAGGTTGTTCATTTCTAATGTTGAAAAGTAGGTGTTTTGAATTTCAGGTAAGGTGTAAATTAGTAAGTTATAAGGAATGGTTACTCCACTACCTTTGTTTTCCTCTTCATCATCATCTTCAGGCTCTCTTCTATCAAAACCATTTTTATAATAATAGCCGGGTGAAGTTAATGCATCCCAAGCTATGGTCTCACGAATATCATGAATTCCTACTTTGATAGCGCTATCCGCATTTTCATGAACAACGCCTAAAAATGACGTAGACTTTTTATAGGTAGTAAAACCGTAATAACCTAATGTACATACCACAAGAAACAAAGCAAGACCTTTTGCAAACTTTTTCATTGATGGTATGAGCTAGTTCATTAAAGCATCTATCATATTAACAAAATAGGCAAAGCTATTTTTATGCCCTTCTTCAGGAGTCGCCCAGGTCATCTCTCCGCTCAAAGAATTTCCTTTAACTCGCGAGAAATTAATCTGTATATCTTCCGTGTTTTGAGTTAAGAAACCTATTTCTCCTTTTAGACTACTGGGATACGCCTCTAATGGAATCTCAGAAACTATTTTCTTTCCATTGACATACATACTCATAGCGTTACGCGTCAAATTATTTTTAAGTTTGTTTGATAATTTAGAAACATAAGTGCCATTTTTGATTCCTGCCAAATGCTGTTTAGAACTTCCGATAAATACGGTATCGTCCTTATATAAGGCAAAAATTTCAAAAGGATTTGAAGAGCCCATATTTACAATCTCGTAGATATCATTTTCATACGCCACCTCTCCTTCGTTCACTCCAATTCTCATTAGTTTTCTGAAAAGTTGTTCTTGTTCAGAAGTAAACATAAATATGAAATCAGGAATGGTTTCTGTCTTTGTTTTTTCTATCTCCTTATAATTATAATTTTCATCATATTTATAATCTGTATAGGTAACCTCTTTTTCTCTTAAATCAGTCAGTGCTAAAAGCATATCACCTCGAACGATGCTTGCCGCTGCTTCTTCATCTAATAGTATTGAAACTAGATTCGATACCAGAGAAACTCCGTTTGAAACTGTATTTTCAGCATCAGGCTTAAACATTAAATCTAGTAATTTGGGATAGGCATCTAAGATTCCTTCGGTGCTTGTATTCAAATTCCAATATCCTAAAAGTTCATCTTCGTTCAAATAGTTAAGGAAGTTTTTATTGAATTTCCCATTATACATGGGCTTATACAGTTTTGCCATTTCTTCATTCATACCGTAGGCCATTTTGAAAGTGGCCTTGTCATCTGCAAAATCTAACTTTCCAGTAACCGAAATGCCGTCATAAATCTTATCCAAATTCATGAAATCGTACGGATTGCTTCCTCCTAACATAGACATCGTATTCGCCATGGTTTCCTCATATATTTTCATAAAGTCTCCGACCCACAAGCTAGCCTCTTCGTTTCCTCTTCCAATACTTTTTATATACGAAGTGTTTTTAAGAATACTACCGGCAACATTATTACCACTAATAATTTCCTTAGCTCTCTTTACGGTTTTAACAGCAAGCTCTTTTCTATTCTGATCTTTTTTCTCTTGCCATTCTTGACGTCTTTTTTCTCTTTCTTCTTGCTGTTTTTTATATTCCGCACTATCGTAGTAATCAACTACAGTATCTTCTGTAGATTCTACAATGGTCTCTTCTACAGCATCTTCAACAACTACTTCTGAGGATTCCTCAATAGCTTCGGCTGCTTCTTCGATTTGATCTAAAGGTGCAGGAGGAGCTGGTGGTGTCAATTCCTGTACATAACTGTCATTGTAACCATAGTCATCAAAATAAAGATCATCCTTTGATTGATCTACAGCAATCACCACTACCAATGTGTTATTATTCCAAATAGTGGTCATTCCATCATATTCATCTTGAAAATAAGAGACCGACCCTTCGTTTACAATACGCCCTTTTTCCTGTTCTGATAACATACTTAAGAAGCCTTCTTTATTTTTTAAAGGCACCAAAAAAACACTATTGAAAATATTCTCCTTCACTTCTAAGAAATAATGAAAATCTTTATTTAGATCTAATCCTAAGCCATCAATCGTCGTGATTTTATCTTTTGTTTCTCTAGAAATACCTTTTATCATCATCTGACCAATTTTTGAATCAGAGAATTCTTCAACAGACATTAATTGTGTAATATTTCTTCCTTTAACAGTCACGACTACGTTAGCAGTTGAAGGAATTTTTGATATCAGCTCCTGCGCCCCGACAGAAAGTGTTAGGCAAAAAGTAGCTATTGAAAGTATTGTTTGTTTGGTCATTATTTAATTTATTTACTTAATTCTATAGTATTTTTAATTGTTTTTTCACCCAAAATTAAAGCCATCGCATCTAGTCTTAACATTACAGCTTTTTTGTTAGGTGCTATTTTCGAATTTGTATTAGATACGCTTTCTACAGAGTTGTCAAAACGGTAAATGGAGGTAAAACTAGCATCTTTGAATATTTTTCGATCTTCATTATTTAAATGATAAAATGATTTTTTCATACTATCATCGTACGTAAAGTACCTTTGAAAGGTCTTTGAAGACATATTATACCCAAAATTGGTGGTGCTGAAATTGGTTTTACCCTTCTTATTTTGTTCTAAAATCAGCTCTTTGAATATACCGTTGATACTTTCAATATTTTTGAAGTCACAGGCAATAGTAAAGATGTAATTTTTGAAATCTTTGGTCTGCTTGATATTTGAAATTCCTTCAGATTTTTCTAGGTGCCGAACAGCATCTTTGAAGACCTCATTGATGTCATCTTCAGTAGGAACTTTGTAACCATTTACGCTA
>CALHCJ010000221.1 GCA_937936275.1 uncultured Flavobacteriaceae bacterium | reverse complement strand
CCTGAAAACTTAAGTCGAACTTTAGAAGATTCTGGTACGGTTACTTCAGTGCTTATTCCTTGGAATACTTGTGGTGCATACCATAGCGGAGTATTAGGAGTGAGCGTTTTAGACTATATGTTCTTCGCAATCTTTAATTGGTTAAGTCCGATAATGACTCTCATATTTGCAGGTCTAGGCATTAAGATAAAACAACTCACTACCTCTAAAACAGCGTAAAAGTTAAGTATATCCCAATTCGTTAAAATAGCATTCGGTTTCTGCCGAAATCTTTTGTTATTTTTTTTAATTTCACATAAAATTTAAAGAAACACTATGGCGTCACTAACATTACAAGGAAATGCAATACAATCGCTAGGTAACTTACCTGCAAAAGGCAGCGCAGCCCCTGATTTTAATTTAACCAAGGGAGATTTATCTGCCGCTTCTCTCTCTGATTACAAAGGAAAAAAAGTTGTTCTAAATATATTCCCAAGTATTGATACAGGTACTTGTGCGCAATCTGTTCGACAATTTAATAAAGACGCATCCGCTTTAGATAATACGGTTGTGCTTTGCGTCTCAAAAGATTTACCTTTTGCTCAAGCCCGTTTTTGTGGTGCTGAAGGCATCGAAAATGTAGAGATGCTATCTGATTTTAGAGATGGTAATTTTGGCAAAGCTTATGAAGTTGAATTTACTGAAGGTCCACTCGTTCCCTTACATTCAAGAGCAGTAGTCGTTTTAAACGAAGATGGTAATGTAGTTTACACCGAACAAGTTGGTGAGATTGTAGACGAGCCGAATTATAAAGCTGCCCTAGAAGCGTTACAAAATGGCTAAAGAATCTTTTCTGATAAATAGAATAAAAAGTGTGGGCTTCGCGTTACGTGGAGCCCTTCTTTTGATTCGCACTGAAGCGAGCATCAAAATTCAGGTGTTTATCACCTTAGTTATGACTGCTGCTGGTTTCTATTTTGAAATCTCGAATACAGAATGGGTTCTTCAAATACTGACCATAGCCATGATTTTAGGCATTGAAGGAATGAACACCGCCGTTGAAAAAATTTCTGATTTTGTTCAACCTGAATTTGATGAAAAAATAGGATTTATTAAAGACATCTCGGCAGGTGCGGTTATGTTGGTCTCCATTGCAGCAACCATTATTGGATTTATTATTTATTTTCCTAAGATTTTTTGATACTAACAAGGTATCGTCCTTCCATACGAAATTTGTACTTTTACCCTCAGAATCTACTAATGAATGGCAAAGAGGGCTAAAAAAACCAAGGCGAAACCTACCAAAAAGCCAAGGTCTTTTAAATTATCAAAACAAAACAAGATTATACTAGGCAGCTTATTAATGCTCTTAAGTATAGCGCTGTTCTTCTCTTTTATTTCCTTCTATTTTAATTGGAAAGACGACCAAAGCTTGTTAACGGAATTCAGTAACCGAAACGAAGAAGCAAAAAATCTTCTAAACAAATTTGGTGCCGCTGTTAGTCACTTCTTTTTGTATAAAGGATTCGGAGTTGCAACACTTATTTTACCTGGGTTATTGTGCTTAAAAGGACTTTACATGTTTTTGGGTCTCGATCAAAAAGGGATGCTAAAAAAATGGATTTGGGGCTTTTTATTTTTGATCTGGATTTCAATAGCACTCGGATTTTTTGCCTTAGAGCAACCTTTGCTCGGAGGACTCGTAGGATATGAGATGAATGATTTTCTACAAGATTATATTGGAAAAATAGGGGTTCTCTTACTTTTAATTTTTGGATTGATCTTCATTCTTGTCCGTCTTTTTCAATTTTCGCCTGATGGTATGGCCACTTGGTTTCAAAACAAGACCACTTCATTAAAAAGTGAGTTTAAAGGAAATACTACCAAAGCTTCCGAAGAAGAAAGTACAACCTTATCTCTTGATCCAGAAGATGAAACTCCAGTGATCATTGATACGTACACGCACAAAGAAGATATACCTCCTTTAGTAAAAGAAACCGTTGACGAACCTTTAGAAATTACACCTACCGTTGAAGAAACTGTGGATACTGATGTAGCGATGGAGGTAGAAAAAGTTGTAGAAGAAAAAGAGGAAATTGACAATATTGCAGACAAACTTGTTGATGATTTTGGAGAATTTGATCCAACGTTAGAGCTAGGTAACTACAAATTCCCTACGATTGAGTTGCTCGATCAGCATGGGGTAACTGGCGGTATTACCATCAATCAAGAAGAATTAGAAGAGAACAAAACCAAAATTGTCAATACGCTTAAGAATTACAAGATTGGAATAGCGCAAATTAAAGCAACGATTGGCCCGACCGTTACGCTGTATGAAATTGTTCCTGAAGCTGGAATTCGAATTTCTAAAATTAAAAATCTTGAGGATGATATTGCATTGTCTTTAGCTGCATTAGGTATACGTATTATCGCACCAATTCCTGGAAAGGGAACGATTGGTATTGAAGTGCCTAATAAAAATTCTACTATCGTTTCGATGCGATCGGTAATCGCTTCTACTAAATTTCAAAAAGCAGAAATGCAACTTCCTATTGCATTTGGTAAAACGATAAGCAATGAAACCTTTGTGGTTGATTTAGCAAAAATGCCTCACTTGTTAATGGCAGGTGCAACGGGTCAGGGTAAATCTGTAGGATTAAACGCCGTATTGACTTCTTTGCTGTACAAAAAACATCCTGCAGAAGTGAAGTTTGTTTTGGTCGATCCGAAGAAGGTAGAATTGACACTTTTTAATAAAATCGAGCGTCACTTCTTAGCAAAGCTGCCAGATTCTGAAGATGCCATTATTACAGATAATACGAAGGTTATTCATACGCTAAATTCCCTCTGTATTGAAATGGATAATCGTTATGAACTGCTGAAGACGGCAATGGTTCGTAATATCAAAGAATACAATGATAAGTTTAAGGCGAGAAAACTGAATCCGAATGACGGACACATGTTTTTACCCTATATTATTTTAGTCATCGATGAGTTTGCTGATTTAATTATGACCGCTGGTAAAGAGGTAGAAACTCCAGTCGCTCGATTGGCTCAATTGGCAAGAGCTATTGGCATTCATTTAATTATCGCAACACAGCGTCCGTCGGTAAACGTGATAACAGGAATAATCAAAGCAAATTTCCCAGCGCGTATTGCTTTTAGAGTTACTTCTAAGATTGATTCAAGAACCATTTTAGATGCCTCGGGAGCTGATCAACTTATAGGCCGAGGTGATATGTTGTATACCCAAGGTAATGATGTAACACGTATTCAATGCGCCTTTGTAGATACACCCGAAGTAGCGAAGATTACTGAATATATTGGTTCACAACGGGCTTATCCTGAAGCACATCAATTACCCGAGTATGTTGGCGAAGACTCTGGCACAAGTATTGATAATAATATATCGGAGAGAGATGCTAAATTTAGAGAAGCTGCTGAAGTGATTGTAATTGCACAGCAAGGTTCAGCATCTTTGATTCAAAGAAAATTAAAATTAGGTTACAACCGAGCAGGTAGAATTGTAGATCAATTGGAGGCTGCCGGAATTGTGGGTCCGTTTGAAGGAAGTAAAGCCAGACAGGTTTTAGTTCCTGATTTGGTAGCCCTAGATCAGTTATTAAATAATGAAAAACAATAAGTATTTTTAAAATGAAAAAGTTAGTCCTAATATTCGTTTTACTATTCACTGTAAACTTTGCAGCAGCTCAAGAATCTGAAAAAGCAAAAGCCCTCTTAGATGAAGTTCATACCAAAATCATGGGCTATGAAAATATCTTCGTTGATTTTAGATATGTTTTAAACAACACCGAAGCAGACATTAACCAAGAAACTCGTGGTGATGTAACTTTGAAAGGAGATAAATACTTGTTTAATATTTTCGGAACGCAACAACTTTACGATGGTGATAAAGTGTATACCATTATTCCAGAGAATGAAGAAGTAAATATTGATGCGAAATCGGAAGACGAAGACGCTTTGACTCCCTCAAAAATGTTGACTTTCTACAAAGAAGGATATACCTATGCTTGGGATATATTACAAACTGTTCAGGGCAGAAAAATTCAATACGTAAAATTAACTCCGATGGATACCAATGCCGAGATCAAATCTATTTTAATGGGTGTTGACGCTGAGACGAAAAATATATATAAGCTTATATATACAGGCGATAATGGCACCACTACAACGATCACTGTTAATTCTTTTAAAACAAATCAACCGTTATCAAAAACCTTATTTACCTTTGATGAAGGAAAATACAAAGCTGACGGCTACTACATCGTAAGAAATTAGTCAAATCAATTTGTATGGCTATCTAAAAAGCAGATTCACCAAAGGAAACCAACATTGAGGATTCTTGATAAATATATTTTATCTAGGTTTTTATTTAATTTGATCAGCTCGTTTGTGATAATGATGTTCATCTTCATTTTTCAATCGATCTGGTTATTTATTGACGACCTTGCAGGCAAAGGTCTTGACATGATGATTATCGGAAAGTTCTTCTTCTACAAGATGCCAGAACTGACAGAGAAAGTTTTACCACTTACCGTGCTATTATCTTCTATTCTTACTTTCGGAAACTTAGCGGAAAATTACGAGTTTGCAGCAATGAAAGCTTCAGGTATTTCATTGCAACGAGCCATGTTACCTGTAATAGCATTTGTGGTGATTTTAGGTGGAGTAACCTTTTATTTTGCTAATAGTGTCATACCTGCATCAGAACAAAAAATCTTTTATTTAAGACGAAATATTGCAAAACTAAAACCAGCCATTGCTATTGCCGAAGGAGTTTTCAGTGACTTCGAAACTGCAGATATGAATATCAAGGTAGATCGAAAATATGGTGAAAACGACAATTTTCTCGAAAATGTCATCATTCATCAAAAAACCAAGAATAATGTCAACTTTAGGGTCATTAAA
>CALHCJ010000220.1 GCA_937936275.1 uncultured Flavobacteriaceae bacterium | reverse complement strand
CTGCTTGCTGAACTTTTTGCTGTTGATTCAAATTAAGATCTATAAGACCAGCTTCACTATTCGCTAAAATCATGTCTACCAAGGTGACCATTTTTTCGGCCTCAGAACCCATCTTATCCGTTCGAAACGCTATGTTGATAGTTTCGGTTTCTGGACCAGTCACTTCTACGGTTACTGGCGAATTCATTGGTTCTTCTGTTGGTCTTGTAGGATGTGTAACTTCTTTATATTTAAATTTTCCAAAAGCAGCATCCACTTTTTTAATTGTTTCTTCAAAATCAATATCACCTACCAAAATCACTGCCATATTATTTGGAACATAGTAGGTGTCAAAATAATTATGAATCGCAAGCATCGATGGATTCTTCAAATGCTCAGACGTTCCAATAGTTGTTTGTTGCCCGTACGGATGTGTTGGAAACAGTGCTGCATTTAAGGCCTCGTCTAGCTTCCAAAAATCAACATCTTGACCTCTATTAAATTCTTCGTAAACTGCTTCCAATTCGGTATGAAATAAACGCAATACCAACTGACTAAATCGTTCTGATTCTAATTTCAACCACTTATCAAGTTCATTTGCAGGAATTTTGTTAGTGTAGACCGTTTCTTCATGCCATGTCCATGCATTGGTGCCTTCAGCACCTAAAGAACTTACCATCTTGTCGTATTCGTTGGCAATAGAAATTTTAGATGCCGCCAACGAAGTGCTATCTATTCTTTTATAGATTTCCTTTTTGGACTCAGGATCTTTCTCAGCTTTATGCTGCTCATATAAGTCCGAAATTTTTGCAAGTATTTTTTGTTCTGATTCCCAATCTTGAGTTCCAATTTCGTCGGTTCCTTTAAAAACCATGTGTTCTAAATAATGTGCTAAACCCGTGTTGTCTTTCGGATCATAGACCGAACCTGCTCGCACGGGAATAAAAGTCTGAATTTTAGGTTCGTCTGTATTTTGACTTAAATAAACTTTGAGTCCATTTTCTAAAGTATATAGTCTAAGTCCAGTAGGGTCATTGCTTACGGTTTCATAGGTGTAGCCATTTGAGTCTTTCTCAGTAGTTGTGGTCACTTGGTCTTCCGCCACCTTTGTTTTACACGAATTCAGAATAAATGTTGCTAAGAATAGGATGAGTACAAGTTTTTTCATGATTGTTTATTTAAATTGATTAATGAATGGAAGGGTTTCAATGATTGTTTAGTTCTTTTGATTATGGAGTATAAAAAAATCCATCATACTAAAATAGGTAGGATGGATTTATTTGAACCTTATATTTGAATAAATTTAACACCAAAGGCGTCAGAATTATCCCATTACTTCTTTTACTTTTTTTCCAATCTCCGCTGGAGAATCTACTACGTGAATACCATGTTCTCTCATGATTTTCTTTTTGGCTTGAGCAGTATCGTCACTACCACCAACAATTGCACCTGCGTGACCCATTGTTCTTCCTGCCGGAGCAGTTTCACCTGCGATAAAACCAATTACTGGTTTTTGACTTCCGCTGGCCTTATACCATTTAGCAGCGTCTGCTTCTAATTGTCCTCCTATTTCACCGATCATAACTACACATTCGGTCTCAGGATCGTTGATTAATAATTCAACCGCTTCTTTTGTAGTTGTACCAATTATAGGATCTCCTCCAATACCAATAGCAGTAGTTATACCCAAGCCTTGACGCACTACTTGATCTGCTGCTTCATAGGTTAGAGTACCTGACTTAGAAACAATACCTACGTTTCCTTTTTTGAAAACAAAACCAGGCATGATACCTACTTTAGCTTCACCAGGAGTAATCACACCAGGACAGTTAGGACCCACTAATCTACAGTCTCTGTTTTTGATGTAGTTTGAAGCCTTCACCATATCCCCAACTGGTATTCCTTCAGTTATTGTAATAATAACTTTGATCCCAGCATCAGCAGCTTCCATAATTGCGTCTGCTGCAAAAGCGGGTGGTACAAAAATAATAGTTGTATCAGCCCCAACCTCAGATACAGCTTGCTCAACTGTATTAAAAACGGGTCTTCCTAGATGCTCCTGCCCACCTTTGCCTGGGGTAACACCGCCAACGATATTGGTGCCATACTCGATCATTTGCTCTGCGTGAAATGTGCCTTCACTTCCTGTAAAACCTTGAACTATTATTTTGGAATCTTTATTTACTAAAACGCTCATTCTTGAAGTTATTCGTTAATGGGTTATATGATTTATTTTTTGGTGCTCCGTATGTTGGGCAAAAATATAGGTTTGAGAGTGATTTATAAAGCATTAGCCATTTATTCTTCCAATTTTTTCAAGATGGATGGAATCTTTTTGACATATGCCAGTTGCTTTAGTTTTTCACGAGATTCTTCGATTGGAGTTCCAAAATAGCTTTTTCCGCCCGCTACGGACTTTGTAACTCCCGTTTGCCCCATGATTACAGCCTTTTTTCCGATTGTAATTCCGCTATTCGTGCCTACCTGACCCCACAGCGTTACTTCATCTTCGATGATCACACAGCCCGCAATACCGGTGTGAGAAGCGATTAAACACTTTTTACCAATCACTGTGTCATGGCCTACATGTACTTGATTGTCTAATTTTGTGCCTTGTTTGATCGTAGTATCACCCGTGACTCCTTTGTCAATTGTACATAAAGCTCCTAATTCTACATTGTCTTCCAATACTACTCTTCCTCCTGAAATTAACTTATCAAACCCTTCTGGTCGATTCTTGTAATAAAAAGCATCAGCACCCAAAACAGACCCTGAATGTATGATTACATTGTTTCCAATAACGCAATTATCATAAATAGATACATTTGCGTGAATCAAACAATTATCACCAATACTTACATTGTTTCCAATAAATGTATTTGGCTGTATTACAGTGTTTTGTCCAATTTTAGCGGATGTAGCAATTGAATCATTTGATTTTTTAAAAGGTTGGAAGAATAAGGTCAATTTATTAAAGTCTCGGAATGGATCATCAGAGATTAACAGCGCTTTTCCTTCAGGGCATTCTACTTCCTTATTAATTAAAATAATTGAGGCTTTAGACTGCAATGCTTTATCGTAATACTTTGGATGATCGACAAAGACAATTTCACCCTCTTGAATGACATGAATTTCATTCATTCCTAAAACAGGAAAATCATCAGATCCTATGTATTTGGAACCGATGATTTCCGAAATTTGTTTTAAAGTATAGGTTATAGGAAATCTCACTTAACTTGAATTAAATTATTCCTTCACACGCTCCATATATGCGCTTTTTTCAGTATCAACTTTTATCTTATCTCCCTCATTGATAAAAAGCGGAACATTTACTTCAGCGCCTGTTTCCACTTTTGCAGGTTTTGTTGCGTTGGTAGCCGTATTTCCTTTTACACCGGGTTCAGTATAGGTTACTTCAAGAATAACACTTGCCGGCATATCAACTGATAAAGGCATACTATCTTCTGTATTAAATAGAATCGTCACTACTTCACCTTCCTTCAATAGCCCCGGAGCATCTAAACTTGTTTCTTCTAAAGTGATCTGATTATAATCATCGGTATTCATGAAATGGTAGGTTTCTCCTTCTGCATATAAGAATTGATACGAACGGGTTTCTACACGTACATCATCAATTTTATGACCAGCCGAAAACGTATTATCTATCACCTTACCTGTGGTAACACTCTTTAATTTTGTTCTCACGAAAGCCGGACCTTTACCGGGTTTTACATGTAAAAACTCTATTATTTTAAAAATATCATGGTTGTAACGAATGCACAATCCTTTTCTAATATCAGATGTTGATGCCATTTTTGGTTCTTAGTAATTAATATTTTGGTTCTTAGCTATTGCTGAAGTAACCTTTCATGATTCCTCTTTGAGAATCTCTTATAAATTGTAATATTTCATCACGTTCAGGAGTAGCTTCCATTTCAGCCTCTATTATTTGGACTGCTTGTGTGTTATTATAATTCTTTTGGTACAAAATACGATAGATGTTCTGAATCTCACGAATCTTCTCTGACTTGAAACCTCTTCGTCTCAAACCAACAGAATTGATTCCAACATAGGATAAGGGTTCTCTTGCAGCCTTTACAAATGGAGGGACATCTTTACGAACCAAGGAGCCTCCTGTTACAAACGCATGTTGGCCCACAGATACAAACTGGTGTACAGCGACCAAACCGGCGAGAATAACATTATCACCAACGGTAACATGACCAGCCAAGGTAGAGTTATTTGAAAAAATACAGTTATTTCCCACCAAACAATCATGGGCGACATGGCAATATGCCATAATGAGGCAATTTTTTCCAATCACAGTTTTATTGCGATCAGAGGTTCCTTTATGAATAGTCGCGCATTCACGGATGGTGGTACCATTACCTATTACGACAGTTGTTTCTTCACCTTGATATTTTAAGTCTTGAGGAGGTGCCGAAATTACTGCACCAGGAAAGATGTTACAATTTTTACCAATTCGTGCACCTTCCATTATGGTTACATTAGAACCTATCCAAGTGCCATCGCCAATCGTCACATTATTATGTATGGTAGTAAAAGGTTCAACCACAACGTTTTTAGCAATCTTAGCACCGGGGTGTATGTAGGCAAGGGGTTGATTCATGTTAACTATCTTTTACTTTAACGATTTGTGCCATAATTTCTGCCTCTGATACCAATTTGTCGTTCGCATAAGCTCTAGCGTGCATTTGACAAAGTCCTCTTCTAATAGGGGTCATTAAATCTAATTTGAAAACCAATGTGTCGCCTGGCACTACTTGTTGCTTAAACCGAACATTGTCCATTTTTAACAGATACGTCAGGTAGTTCTCCGGATCAGGAACCGTATTTAATACCAATATACCCCCAGTTTGAGCCATAGCTTCTAACTGCAAAACACCTGGCATAACGGGAGCACCTGGAAAATGTCCAACAAAGAAGGGCTCATTCATCGTGACGTTCTTCATGCCAACAACATGGGTATCGGAAAGCTCTAAAATTTTATCTACCAATAAAAATGGAGGTCGGTGTGGTAGTTGTGACATGATCTCCGTAACATCCATCAAAGGTGGTTTGTTCAAATCAAACTTTGGCACATTGTTACGCTTTTCCGTTTTAATGATCTTTGCAAGTTTCTTAGCGAACTGTGTATTCACAAAATGACCAGGTTTATTCGCAATGACTTTACCTCTAATTCTAGTTTTGGTCAAAGCCAAATCTCCAATGACATCTAGTAATTTATGTCGGGCAGCCTCATTAGGTTGATGCAAGGTTAGATTGTCTAAAATTCCGTTGGGCTTAACAGAGAGTTTTTTCTTGTCAAAAGCTTTTTCTAACTTTTTCATGGTTTGTTCGTCGATTTCTTTATCGACGTAGACAATAGCATTGTTCAAGTCTCCACCTTTTATTAAACCATTTTCTAACAATGCCTCCAGCTCATGTAAAAAACTAAATGTTCTGGCATCTGCAATTTCTGTCTTAAACTCCGAAAGATGTTCAAGAGTCGCATTTTGAGTGCCTAAAACCTTTGTTCCGAAATCTACCATTGTGGTCACTTGATAGGTTTCAGCAGGAATTATAGTTATCTCACTACCGGTATTTTCATCACGGTATGAAATTACATCCCGGACAACATATTCTTCACGATCAGCTTCTTGCTCCACAGCACCAACCAGCTCTAAAGCTTCGACGAAATACTTAGAAGAACCATCCATTATCGGAGGTTCTGGGGCGTCTAATTCTATCAAAACATTATCAATCTCCATACCTACCAAAGCTGCTAAGACATGCTCAGAAGTTTGAATTTTTACACCATTTTTTTCTAGGTTTGTCCCCCGTTGTGTATTTACTACGTAATTGGCATCAGCCTCAATGATGGGTTCTCCTTCAAGATCAACCCTTTTAAATGCGTACCCATGGTTTTCAGGGGCTGGAACAAATTTCATTGTTACATTTTCCCCAGTATGTAGGCCAACCCCTTTCAGAATGACCTCTTTTGCAATTGTTCTTTGTTTTTTATCCGTTGTTATCACTTTTGATCTTTTTATCCAAATCGTGTAGCTGATTTACGATTTTTGGTAAGTTTTTAAAATGAACATAAGACTTATTGTAGTCTCCGTAATTCAAGGCTGGTGAACCTTGTAAAATTTCATTATCCTTAATATTTCTTCCGATTCCAGATTGTGCCTGAATGCGAACATTATCCCCGATAGTAATATGGCCAACAATCCCCACTTGTCCGCCAATCATACAATGTCTTCCTATTTTTGTTGAACCCGCGACGCCTGTTTGCGCGGCGATTACGGTGTGCTCTCCAATCTCTACATTATGTGCAATTTGAATTTGATTATCAAGTTTCACACCTTTTCGAAGAATTGTAGAGCCCATTGTTGCCCTATCAATTGTAGTTCCGGCTCCAACATCAACATCATCTTCTAAAATTACATTCCCAGTTTGCGGAATTTTGTTAAAAGTTCCGTTTTTATTAGGTGCAAAACCAAAACCATCAGCACCTATAATGGCCCCACTCTGAATGACACAGTTGTGACCAACAATCGTTTCTGAATATACCTTTGCTCCAGAAAATATGATGACATTATCACCCAACTGAACATTATCACCTACATAGGCGTTTGGATAAATTTTTACATTTTTTCCCATGACTACATTCTCAGATACATAGGCAAAAGCTCCTAAATAAAGTCCTTCACCGTAGGTCGCAGACTCAGCAATAAAAACAGGGTTCTCAATACCAGTTTTAGTATTTTTTACCTGATCATAATATTCCAATAGTTTTGAAAATGATTCATATGCATCTTCAACTTTGATAAGGGTAGTCGCTAAATGTTGTTCGGGAGTAAAGTCTTTATTGACAATTGTAATGGAAGCCTTGGTGGTATAGATAAAAGGCGTGTATTTCGGATTAGCTAGAAAAGTCAAAGAGCCCTTCTCGCCTTCTTCGATCTTGGCTAGCTTATGTACGGCTATTTCTGGATTTCCTTCTACTACGCCTTCCAAAATACCCGCAATTTGACTTGCTGTAAAAACCATGAGCACAAAAGTAAGAAAAATACGTTAACTGCGAATTTATTTTAAGGTGATACAAGGTATTATTTAATGTCAACTAAGCCTTGTATTTAGGATAACAGATATAGTATTTTGTGACCTTTTTTGACAAGGCCTTTAAATTGAGATGGTCTGATGCCTTAGCAACATCTGAAATCTTTCCGTTTTTACTCAAAATATTTATATTTTGTTTGTCAGTGTTATAAGCAATATTACTTATCTGCCCTTGAAAAACGAAATAATCAGCTTCTTGTTCTGAAACGTTATATGTCGAAATGAAATGATTTCGGTGTTTTTGAAATAAGGCGGGCTCAATAGGTTTATTTTTGAGCTTAATCTTTAATAATTGTCTATTGATAACCATTTCACAAAGACCAGATAGCACAAAATCATCGTGATTTTGCCAAGTCTTAATTGCTGACAAAACGTCCACGTCATCTAATTCGGAAAATCTTTCTAAGATTGAAAGTTCAAAATTATCCATATCAATTTTATGTGTCATAAAGAAAAGTAAGGCCTTACTGCAATCGAGTTGTACCCCTTTCTTTATTAGTTCTTTTGCTCTTTTAAGAATCCGAATTAACAACTGCTCAGCTACAATTCCAGTTTTATGAAGGTATACCTGCCAATACATAAATCGGCGAGCCATTAAGAATTTTTCTACAGAATATGTTCCCTTTGCTTCTACCATTAATTCACCATTGCGAACGGTTAACATGGTTAATAGGCGTTCTGAATTTATATTTCCTTCAGCAACACCAGTGTAAAAACTATCTCGCTTGAGATAGTCCATTCGATCCATATCCAATTGACTAGAAACGAGTTGATTTAAAAATTTCTTAGGATGTTCTCCCCTAAATATTTTAATAGCTACCGTTAAACTTCCGTTAAACCGAGCATTCAACTCTTCCATAAACAGTAGTGAAATGTGCTCATGATGCACCCCTTCAACAATACTATTTTCCATAGCGTGCGAGAAGGGACCATGACCAATATCGTGCAATAAAATAGCACATAATAAGCCTTCCTCTTCAGCTATTGAAATTTCAACTTCCTTAAAGCGAAGCACTTGCACTGCTTGTTGCATTAAATACATACTACCCAAGGCATGATGAAACCGCGTGTGATGGGCTCCGGGATAAACCAAGTAAGAGAGCCCCATTTGAGAAATTCGTCGTAATCTTTGAAAATAGGGGTGAGCAATTAGATCGAAGATGAGCGTATTCGGAATTCGAATAAATCCGTAAATTGGATCATTGAAGATTTTAAGCTTATTTGATTTTATCAAAATTGGAATTTTAACCCATCAAAGTTATGTAATCAATCTCAGATTTTGGCATACTATGTGAGGTCATCCTTAAGAAGTTTACAATTCATTTTCTGATTTAAATATTTAGCGTTAGCACATGAACAAAATAACTATTCTTTGGGTCGATGATGAAATCGATCTTTTAAAACCACATATTATCTTTCTAGAATCTAGAAACTATAACGTAATCACCTGTAGAAGCGGTCAAGAAGCACTAGAAGAACTTCCTAAATTTCAAGTTGATATCGTTTTCTTAGATGAAAATATGCCAGGTATCTCTGGACTTGAAACGCTCAATGAAATTAAAATAATGAATGCTTCACTTCCGGTCGTAATGATTACTAAAAGTGAAGAAGAATTTATTATGGAAGAGGCTATTGGATCACAGATAGCAGACTATTTGATTAAACCAGTCAATCCGAATCAAATTCTTTTATCGCTAAAGAAAAATCTAGATCATTCTCGTTTAGTATCGGAAAAAACAACATCGAACTATCAACAAGAATTTCGTAAAATCGCTATGGATTTATCCATGGTGAATAGTTATCAAGAATGGATAGAGCTTTATAAAAAGCTAATTTACTGGGAAATGCGTCTAGAAGATATTGAAGATACCGGTATGTTTGAAATTCTGGAGTCTCAAAAAGTGGAGGCCAATAATCAGTTCGGAAAGTTTGTTGAAAACAATTATGAAGATTGGTTTACGGACCCCAGTGGTCCTGTTATGTCTCATACGCTATTCAGAGAATGGATAAAGCCTGAAATTAAAGAAACTCCTACCCTCTTGATTGTTGTAGATAATCTTAGGTATGATCAATGGTTTGCTTTTGAAGATACCGTGAACTCTTTTTTTAAGAAAACAAAAGAAGAATCTTATTTCAGCATATTACCCACTGCTACACAATATGCTCGAAATGCTATCTTTTCAGGATTAACTCCGTTAGATATGGAAAAAAAACATCCAAGTTGGTGGAAGAACGATACCGATGAGGGTGGAAAAAACTTATTTGAAGATCAATTCTTAGGAGATCAATTAAGACGTTTAGGTCT
>CALHCJ010000219.1 GCA_937936275.1 uncultured Flavobacteriaceae bacterium | reverse complement strand
GGTTGGTGATGCTGTTGAGGTAGGCGCTGTTGTCTGCTTGATCGATACAAGCGCGGCCAAACCAGAGGGAGAAGATGCACCCGAGAAAGAAGAAAAGAAAGAAGAGCCTAAAGTAGCAGAGAAAAAGGAAGAAAAACCAGTGGCTAAAGAAAGTTATGCAACTGGTACAGCTTCGCCAGCTGCAAAGAAAATATTAGACGAAAAAGGAGTCGATGCTTCCTCAGTCAAAGGATCAGGCAGAGACGGAAGAATAACGAAGGACGACGCCATAAATGCGTCACCATCTATGGGTACACCTACAGGTGGGAATAGAAGTGAATCAAGGTCTAAATTATCAATGCTGCGCAGAAAAGTAGCAGAACGTCTGGTTTCGGTTAAAAACGAAACAGCAATGTTGACGACATTTAACGAGGTTGATATGTCTCCTATTTTTGCACTGCGTAAAGAATACAAAGAAGCCTTTAAAGAAAAGCATGGTGTTGGTCTTGGTTTTATGTCCTTTTTTACATTAGCTGTAGTCCGCGCCTTGAAAATGTACCCTTCGGTAAATTCGATGATTGATGGCAAAGAGATGTTGTCTTATGATTTTTATGATATTAGTATCGCAGTTTCTGGCCCAAAAGGATTAATGGTTCCCGTTATTAGAAATGCTGAAAATCTAACTTTTAGAGGCGTTGAGTCTGAAGTAAAACGTTTGGCAATTCGAGCTCGCGAAGGTGAAATAACAGTAGATGAAATGACTGGTGGTACTTTTACCATTACGAATGGAGGTGTATTTGGTTCGATGTTATCGACGCCAATTATTAACCCACCTCAAAGTGCAATCTTAGGAATGCACAATATTGTAGAGCGACCAATTGCTAAAGATGGTGCTATCGCTATTGCTCCGATAATGTATGTTGCTCTGTCATATGATCATAGAATTATTGATGGCAAAGAATCCGTAGGTTTCTTAGTAGCTGTTAAAGAAGCTCTAGAAAGTCCAGAGGAGTTCTTGATGAACAATAATGTCAAGAAAGCGTTGGAAATGTAACTTATATTCCAAATTGAAAAGGCGTATTGGATATACGATACGTCTTTTTTTATTTATTTAGATTTCTTAAGGTATACGTAGCGTTTATCATAGTCAATAATTGCTTTTGCTTTTTTCAAAATATCTGCCCCAATAATACCATCAACAGGCAAAGCGTTGTGAGCAGTTAGTGCTTCATTAACATGACCAAGGTCAAAAAGTACTATTCTAAGTTTTTTAATTTTCCAAGCCCCAAGTTTAATTCTATTTTTTGTAGAAATAAGCGTCTCCATATTTGTTGCTCCGGCTCCCGCAGCTTTTATCTTGGACTCTTTAGAGCTCAGGTTGAAAAACTCTAGTTTGTCAAAACCGACGCAAGTGTTCGAGGCGCCAGTATCAAGAATAAACCTTCCTTTTACACCATTTAACTTAGCTATGATTTCAAAATGATTGGTAGATGTTAGCACCAGTTGAACTCTGGTATATTTTTTCTTCTTTAAGAACTTTTTGAGACTAGTCATGTATTGTTTTTATTTCAAACAAATATAGTCCTATTTTTGAGCTATGATTTTGACTGATACACACACACATTTGTATAGCGAGGCCTTCCGTGAAGATAGAGATATTGTTATACAAAATGCTTTAAACGAGGGTGTCAAACGTTTTTTTATACCTGCTATTGATTCGACGTACACCGATGCGATGATGCAGTTGCGGGAGGATTATCCCGAGTATATGTTTTTAATGATGGGTTTGCATCCTACACATGTCAAAGAGAATTATAAAGAAGAGTTAAGTCATGTGGCTGAAATGTTAGCTGAGCATAAGTTTTATGGGGTTGGCGAAATAGGAATAGATTTGTATTGGGATAAAACACTACTAACAGAACAACAGCATGCATTTCAATATCAGATACAATTAGCCAAGCAATATAAGCTTCCAATAGTCATTCATTGTAGGGACGCTTTTGATGAAATTTTTGAGGTACTAGAAAAAGAGAAAGGAGATGATTTATTCGGTATTTTTCACTGCTTTACAGGCAATCTAGACCAAGCGCATCAGGCTATTTCTTATAATATGAAATTGGGTATTGGTGGGGTCGTGACTTTTAAAAATGGTAAAATAGACACTTTTCTAAATCAAATTGATTTGAAACATATTGTTTTAGAAACCGATTCGCCATACCTCGCTCCTGTTCCATATAGAGGGAAGCGAAATGAAAGTGCTTACCTTATTAAAGTGCTTGAAAAGCTGGAAGACATTTATAAAGTTTCAAAACAACAAATTGCAAAGATTACCTCGGATAATTCTATGGAGATTTTTGGTGTATAATTTAGATTCAAATACGTATGAGTAAGCAAACCAATATATTACTAATTTATACCGGTGGTACTATTGGTATGGTCAAGGATTATGCATCGGGAGCTTTAAAAGCTTTTAATTTCAAAAAGTTACTTAAAAACATTCCTGAATTGGCTCAACTTGATTGCAATATTGATAGTGTTTCTTTTGATAAGCCCATAGACTCTTCAAATATTGACACAACACATTGGATTCATATTGCAGAAATTATAGAGGTTCATTATGAAAGTCATGATGGTTTTGTTGTGCTTCATGGTAGTGATACGATGAGTTATTCGGCCTCTGCGCTCAGCTACATGTTAGAAAATCTGGCAAAGCCAGTGATCTTCACGGGGTCACAATTACCAATAGGAGATTTAAGAACAGATGCAAAAGAGAACTTAATTACATCCATTCAAATCGCTGCACTCCAAGAAAAAGGAAGGGCTGTTATTCAGGAAGTAGGTCTTTACTTTGAATATAAACTCTATCGGGGTAATCGTACCACGAAAATTAATGCTGAACATTTTGAAGCTTTTGCTTCTATGAATTATCCCCCTTTGGTGGAGTCAGGAGTGCATCTTAAAGTATATTACGAGAATTTGATGCCGAAAAAACGCACAAAACAACTTGTAGTACATCACAGTTTGGATAATAATGTGGCGATTCTAAAACTATTTCCAGGATTCAATGCTTCGATTTTACACGCGGTCTTGGAAACTAGGAATTTAAAAGCCCTAGTTTTAGAAACGTACGGCGCTGGAAATGCCCCTACCGAAAATTGGCTGATTAGTGGCTTAAGGGCTGCGATAAAAAAAGGGCTTTTTATTGTGAATGTGACCCAATGCTCTGGAGGAAGTGTACTTATGGGACAATACGAAACGAGTGAACAATTAAAAAAACTTCGAATCATTAATGGCAAAGACATCACAACAGAGGCTGCGATTACCAAATTGATGTATTTGTTAGGAGGCAAAATAACCCCTAAAACATTCAAAACAATCTTCGAAACACCGTTGCGCGGAGAAATGCAATAAATAACGATTATAATTTCTCTAACTAATATTTTTTTTGTTATTTGGCGAACCTTAAAGGCTCAACTAGAGAGGTGGCCGAGTGGTCGAAGGCGCACGCCTGGAAAGTGTGTATACACCAAA
>CALHCJ010000218.1 GCA_937936275.1 uncultured Flavobacteriaceae bacterium | reverse complement strand
TCTGAAATAGTGGCATAATCCTCATTCCATTCGAGTCCGCTTTGCATCCGAAGTAAATGATTTAGCGTAATGCCCATTTTCGTATTTTTCATTCGAATTTTCTCTGCAAACGGATGATAATCTTCCACATTGATTCTGCCTTGATGTTCTAGAATACCATATAGCGTGGCAAGAATACTTTTGGTCATAGACCATCCTAAAATAGGAGTCTCTGCAGAAAAGCCTTCAATATAGCGTTCGGTAACAATTTCACCTTTATAAGACACTAACACAGTACGTGTTTTTTGAATATCATTATTCTCAAAAGCACCATCGATTGCAGCCTTTAAGGCAGAATAGTTGACATTTTCAAAAACGGTATCTTTTATTCCGTTATTTCCGTAGGGGAAGGGCAACTCATTGTTACGCCGGGTACGCTTCGGTTTTAGCAGCACTTGATTCTTATCATAATCTTCATTGATTAAAACACAACCCAAACCATCGCGACAAATAGTTTCACGTTCCATCAAACCGTATACCGAAGTGACCACATTGTTATCTTTTGCACGCTCTAATGCTGCAAGTTTAATCAGCGGCATATTATTGTCTGTCTCGGTGATCTCTGAATACGGTCGTTCAGCAATGAAGGCGGAGGAAGCTAAATTTTTAGATGCGTAGCCTGAGATAATATTAAGTTTTGAATAGTTTAAAACTGCTGCAATAACAATTAGAAGAAGAAGGACAAGCAGAACACGCTTAAGGATTTTCAAAATATGACGGAATTAAGATTTGTCGTAAATTTAAAAAGAATATAACTAGCAAAAATGTCAAATATAGGATTGATTATTGAGGAACGAAGCCGTGACATCGGTGATTTTTTGGTGGGGCGATTGATTCCTTTCCGCAAGAAACGGATGATTGGTCCGTTTATTTTTATTGATCACATGGGACCAACAACTTTAGGTCCGGATAAATATATGGATGTGGATCAACATCCGCATATCGGACTTTCAACGCTGACTTATATGTTGGAAGGAGACATCATGCATGAAGATAGTATCGGCACCAAACAACGCATTCAACCTGGTTCGGTCAATTGGATGGTGGCTGGCAAAGGTGTTTCTCATACCGAACGAACGCCCGCTGATTTAAGAAATGGAAAACAATTCGTGGCCCACGGATACCAAATATGGGTAGCTTTACCCGAAGCTTTGGAGGATATTGAACCCGAATTTCATCATATTTCAAAAGAAAATTTACCACAATGGAAAGATGGTAGTGCTGAGTTTACATTGGTGGCAGGGGAGGGCTATGACAAAAAATCTCCTGTACCAGTGCATTCTCCATTGTTTATGCTAGAAATTAAAAATACAACCGAGTATCAATTGAACACTAAAGATCATCTAAAAGGTGAAATCGGAATTTGTATCGTAGATGGAGCAATTGAAGCCTGCGGAGAAACCGTGGAAAAAGGCAATATATTGGTCTCCAAAGTTGAAGATACTTGCCGAACCATTTTAAAGCCCAATACCCATATCTTACTCTTTGGTGGCGAACCTTTCAAAGAAGAGCGCTATATTCACTGGAATTTTGTCTCGGCAAACAAAGACAAAATTGAAAAGGCAAAAACGGATTGGAAGGCGAAAACATTTCCGATGATGGACCATGATGATTCGTATGTTCCGTTGCCCTAAAGCTCATTTGTTTGAAGCACCTTACATAGCTTTTACCTTGAACACTAAGTATGAAAAATATCATCAACAACGCTACGAGCATAAGTATAGTTTCATTTTTGGTGTTTGCATTTTCTTGTAATTCTCCAAAGGAAGATCCTTATGTTTGGAAAAGTATTGAAGTAACTGCTACGGCTTACAATTCTGTAGCTTGGCAAACTCAAGGTAATCCTATTATCGCGGCTTGGGGCGATTCTTTAAAACCAGATGTAAGGTCTATTGCTGTTTCTAGAAATCTAATTGCCTTAGGATTAAAACATAATACACCTGTTAAAATAGAGGGTTTCGATAGTATTTTTCTGGTACGCGACAAGATGCACAGCAGATGGCTAAATCGAATTGATATTTATATGGGAACGGATATCAAAAAAGCCAAGGAATGGGGTAGAAAAAAAGTAACCATTCAATACGGAATTCCAAAAGATAGTATTTCACCTGACGTAGAAGCAAAATGATTTTGTAATTTTCTATCGAAAAGTCCTTTACGATGAAACATGCGATTTTATTTATGGCACTAGCACTTTTAAGCTCATGTGCCACTCATAAAGAAATCATAGATAAATCTTTAATCTTTGATGAGCAGCGCAAAGCACTTACGCTTGAATATCTGAAAGAACATTACAATCTAGAACAAGAGGAGCCGACAATTGTACCCAAAATGATTGTTTTGCACTGGACAGTCATTCCTACTTTTGAAAAATCTTTTGAAACTTTTAATCCATCCACCTTACCTGGCAGACCTGATTTACAAGCAGCTAGTGCTTTGAATGTAAGCTCTCAGTTTATGGTTGATCGTGATGGCACTATTTACCGCTTGCTTCCAGAAACAATAATGGCGCGTCATGTTATCGGACTCAATCATTGTGCAATAGGAGTTGAAAACATTGGGGGATCAGATGATTTACCTTTAACCAAAGCGCAAGTAAAGGCAAATGTTTGGTTGGTTGATTACTTGGCGAATAAATACGACATTGAATATGTTATTGGTCACTATGAGTATACTAACTTTGAAGATCATGAATTGTGGCTCGAGAAAGACGACGGCTACCGTACGGAAAAAACTGATCCTGGAGCAGATTTTATGATGAAAGTTAGAAAAGCAACAAGCATACATAACTTTAAACCTGTTCCTTCCAAAAAATAACTATGAAAATTAAAGTACTACTAATAGCCCTATTTATAGGTTGTTTCGGATATTCTCAAAATGAAGAGATCACTTCGCAATTGTATGAAACCTATGAGAAATACAAAGAAAAAAGTCTAGATAAAAGAAGAATTAAACATCATCAATTACAACCCTTATTAGCCCAATTAGAATCGAATTCAAAATTTACGGTTCAGGTTGTAGGCCAATCTATTGAAGGACGCAATTTATCTTTGGTGAGTATAGGGCAGGGGGAAACCGATATTTTTTTATGGTCTCAAATGCACGGTAATGAACCTACCGCAACACAAGCTATATTTGATATTTTGAACTTTTTTGCGAGTGATGATTTCAAGGAAGAAAAGCAAGCTTTACTGAATAATTTGACCATACATTTTCTTCCGATGTTGAATCCTGACGGAGCAGAACGTTTTCAACGTCGAAATGTATTGGGAGTTGATATTAATAGGGATGCATTGCGCCTACAATCTCCAGAAAGTCAAACTTTGAAACGAGTTAGAGATAGTCTAGATGCGGATTTCGGATTCAACCTACACGATCAAAGTACCTATTACAATGCAGAACGGACCGAAAAACCCGCTACGATTTCCTATTTGGCACCTGCCTATAATTATGAGAAAGAAATCAATGAAAAGCGTGGTAACGCCATGAAAGTAATCGTTTTCATGAATAATATCATCCAAAGATACGCACCTGGACAAGTAGGTCGGTATAATGACGATTTTGAACCCAGAGCTTTCGGTGACAATATTCAAAAATGGGGGACGAGTACTATTCTTATTGAATCTGGAGGCTTTACCAATGACATAGAAAAACAAGAAATCCGAAAATTAAACTACGTTTCTATTCTCTCTGCGATTTATACGATTGCGAAATAGAATTATACAGATATTCCTTTAAAGGATTATGAAAAGATTCCTGAAAACGATCGAAAATTATTTGATTTAAAAATTACCAATGCAACCTATGAAATCAATGGAAAACCGTACATATTAGACATAGGGATGAATCGGCTGGAAGTCGAAAAAGAAGGCAATAATGATTTTTGGTATAGTAGTAGAGTAATTGATCAAGGTGATTTATCAACCTATTACGGTTATGAAACTTTCGACGCCGTAGGATATACAATAAGAGCTGGAAAAATAACCCCAATGATATTCTCAGGGCCTGCTGAACTAAATGAAAAAGATGTTATCGATATGCTTAGAGAAGGCTACACTTATGCAAGATCGAAAAACATTCCAGCAGATTGGTTAACATTTCCACTCCCCATTCATTTGGTGTCACCACGATTTGAACTTCAAGACTTCAATCTCGAAGTAGGCATAAACCCCACCTTTTTACTTGAAAAAGACGGAGTCAATGCATATGCAATAGTCAACGGTTTTCTAATTGATCTTCAAAAGGAGGTTGGTACTTTTAAAAACGCTATGATATATCGATAGTTAAAAGTTGAAGCTTGAGCTGACATGATCTAAATTGGTTAGCATCAAGAATAGCAAGGTTACGCAGGTCATTATAATTCCTGAGAATAAACATAATACTGCATATTTATACGAATTCGATAAGGTTCCCACAGCACTCTGATTGATTACATCTTTAATAGTTTTCATAATTTCTGAATTTTAGTTGAACTTGTTTACATTACAAAGTTACTACTGCAATTCAGCTTCTAGTTCGCTATGAAAAGTGAAAATATACTCCCTGAAAGCAGGGGTTAAGGCACATTATTAGTCATTGATCGTTAACTACTTACCTTTCGCCTAGTCATTTTAAAAATTAGTCTTTTCAGATCTTTGTAGAATTAATTCATAGTGAGGAGCAACAAAAAATTGCAGACCAAATATTGACCTGCTATTTTTTTAGCAATTCAAGAAAGTTCATGAAGTCCTTTGCTGCTTAAAATCCGTATTGAATGGTCATATAAGGGCCATAAATCAATAAAATAGTCAGCATGACAATTAAGGTTACTACGATTGAGGAAAAGAGGAGCAGCGTTGTGGCCTTATACCACTTTGGCATTCCGTTTAACGCGCTATTCTGAATAATTGCATTGAGTACATCCATAATTTCTACATTTTTCGTTACACATAGTTCTAGTTTAGGATGTAGGTATTCAATTTAAAACATGGGGGGTATGTTGTTATTTATTAAACAATTGTAAAGCTTCAAACCCTACTGTTATCGTTGAATGGAATGAATCACAGATGAAATTGTTCTAAAACGAAAAAAAGCGCCCCTTACGGACGCTTTTTTATATACTTTGAATCTTAATCAGTACTTATTCACAGCCACCTGTAAAGCCTGTTGCATCGAATTTAGATTGCACAGCACCTTCACGATTTCCGTCTTTTACCTGAATCGCTAAATTATTTTCACCACTTCCATCTCGTTTCGGACTACAATATTCAAAAAGATAAAAGCTATTCGCTTGTTGCGAAACACGTTCTGAAATATCATTAAATGTAGTTTCTAATTCTTCTTTATTTCCTGCAAATACACTAAATGTTTTACCAATATCCATCAATACTTGCGCATCTATTTCTGCACCAAGACCAATTGTAAAAAATGCAATATTCGGATCTGCTTCGTCAACTTTCTTTTGGGCGGCTTCTTGAGTAAACCTTGAAGCTTGGTCAGTACCATCTGTAAATATAACTACTGATGCTGCACCAATCTTTCCGCCTTGCGTGCTATCATTTAAAAGATCTGCAGCGATATCTGTTGACTTGATCACTGCTCCGTATAAATCGGTTGAAGGATCATTACTAATATCAGTAGTAATACCGTCAATAGCAGCTTTTAATTCTTCTTTATCTGAAGTTAAATCGTTTAAGGGATGCAAAACATCTTCTCCATCAAACCAATAGATTGCCATTTTAAAAGATTCCTGAGAAGTTGCTGGCATCACATTTTCTACAAAACTTGTACTTGCAATTTTTAACTCATTCAAACTACTACTCAGTACACTATTACTTAAATCGAGTACTAATAAGGTATTCGTAGCAAATATTTGAGAGTTAGGCGAGATGCGCGCTTGTGATTCAGAGGTTGAAATGGTATTGAAACAATCATCATTTCTGCCTTGTTCATAAATCGTAAACTGATCGGCGCTTAATCCCGCAACAGGTGCTCCTTCAGTATCAGATACTTTAAACAAAATAGACACCTTGCCTGGTAAGGTCGTAAATTGTTCTTGAATGGAAAGTACTAAATCGCTTTCTGGAAAGCCTAAGCAATCATCAACAGGAACTCCTTTGCCCAATCCATCTTGGTTGCCTAATCTGAAGTTTACATCATCGTCAGCGTTTCCACATGAAACTGCCAAAGCAAGAGTAAAAAAGAGTATAATTAATTTGGTAAACGGTTTCATTTTCTAAATTTAGGGTTCAACCAACAGAACGGACAAAACGAGGATTAAGTATGACTAGGAATCGGAAATTATGTTAAAGAATGTTAAGAATACCCCCTGAGGTTTTATTAGGCTTTTGAAAATCTTAATTTTCTCTCAATGGAATCCGCAAAAAAGATTGCAATTTTAATACTTGCCGCTGGGAAATCATCTCGTATGGGAGATGAAGTTAAACAGATACTACCATGGAAAGAATCTAATTTGTTAGGCAGTACGCTTAATCAAGCAAAAGCTTCTATTGCTGATGACACTTATGTCGTCTTGGGTGCACATGAAGAAATAATTAAAGCGGAAGTCAATTTTGAGCCCAACACTACTATTCGAAATCTGAATTGGGAGAATGGATTGGGAAGCTCAATAGCGGCGGGCGTAAGCTATTTCATAGCAAATGAATTGATGTTTGATGCGATATTAATTTTATTAGCTGATCAGCCATTAATCGACACGCATTATTTGAATAAAATGATTGAAAATTGGAAAGGCAATCCGTCTAAAATAGTAACTACCCAATATGAGAAGCGTTCAGGCGTACCTGTAATTTTTGGAAAGGAATACTTTTCTGAACTACAAAATCTTAACCATGATTTTGGCGCTAAAGAGATCATCGCTTCCCACAAGAATGCTATTTTAGCACTACATCCTGAAGGAAAGGAAATTGATATAGATGATTACCAAGCATATCAAGAATTACTAAAATTAAAAAGATAGACATAAAGCTTATGACCACGACCAAATTTATATTCATTGTATCTCTGATGATTTATGGAAACCTTTCCGCACAAGAAATGGGATTTGAAGAATACAATCCGAAATCTACTTTAGTGGTGGAAGGTGAAGAAATCAATAGGGCTAAATTTCCGTTTATTGATGTTCACAGCCACCAACGAAATATGGACACCGATGCGTTAAATAGACTGATGGTCGATATGGAGCATCTCAACGAAGGCATCATGGTAAATTTAAGTGGTGGCTCAGGAGAAAGTTTAAAACGAAAAATTGAGAGTATTCAAAAGAATTACCCCAATCGTTTTGTAGTTTTCGCTAATGTAGATTTTGATGGAGTAGGAGAAAAGGGGTGGTCTGAAAAAGCAGCAACTCAGTTGGAAACCGATATTAAGAACGGAGCAAAAGGCCTCAAAATCTTTAAAAGTTTAGGATTACGTTATAAAGATTCAGACGGAAAAAGAGTTGCGATCGATGATCCCCGTTTAGATGCAATTTGGGCAAAATGTGGTGAATTGGGAGTTCCGGTTCTGATTCACGCGGCAGATCCAAAATCATTTTGGGACCCTATGGATAGTGATAATGAACGTTGGCTAGAACTTAAAACCAGACCAAGGCGAAAACGTTCAGCTACCGATCCAGCGCCTTGGGAGCAGATTATATCAGAACAGC
>CALHCJ010000217.1 GCA_937936275.1 uncultured Flavobacteriaceae bacterium | reverse complement strand
TAAATATAGATTCATTCCAAGTAAGTCCAATTGCGGGAGCAGCAAAATGTTCTCGTACTTTATCGCCTACCTCTCCCTTCCACAATTCATTGTCCATTACAACCGTAATCTGATTGATTGCGCCAATCGAGCTAGGTAAATACTTTTGTTTACCGTCTGTATTACAAGACATCAATGCGACCAGAAAAATCAGTGGTAGTACTTTAAAAAATTTCATAATACTGTATTTAAATTCGAATTAACAATCGCACAATTTAATTTTTGTGCCGAGTTTTAAATTGTTACCACTAATACCGTTCCATTTTCGTAATAAAGCTATAGTAACCCCAGAATAAGTTTGAGAAATCGTCCATAACGAATCTCCACTTTTCACTATATGAATTTTGTCAGCAGGTACATTCGCAAAACTCACTGGCTTCGACGGGCTTGCTGTTTTCTTTTTTGAGGCAATAGCAACACCCCGTCCTCCTCTTGGATAAATTGTTAATCGTTGACCGATTCGCAAATTATTACTTCTCAGTCCATTCCAGCTTTTAATTTGGCTAACACGCACGCCATAGCGCTCAGCTATTTTTCCTAAGAAATCACCGCTACGCACCTTATATCGAATTCTGTTCTGTTCAGCGGCCTTAACCAATGCAGGTAACGGACTCTCTTTACTTTTCAATTCCTTTGCAACATGCGCATAAATCGCCTCTTCATTAGAGACGAATTTTCCCATCACATCTCGCGGTAGTCTTAATGCATAATTTTTTCCTTTTACATAAGGAATAACGTTAAGCTTATATGATGGATTCAAAACCTCTAATTCATCTTTAGTGATACCGACCAACTCAGAAATCTGATCAAACGTAATTAAGCTTTTGACGTGAATGGTATCCGTTTCAAAATAGGGTCGCTCGACTTTCTTTCCCTTCAAACCATGTTCTTCTGCATATTCGAATAAATACATTGTTGCCAGAAAAGCCGGAACATATCCTGCAGTCTCTCGGGGAAGGTTTCTTCGTAGGTTCCAATAGTTTTTATAACCTCCAGATCTTCTTATCGCCTTGTTTACATTTCCAGGGCCTGAATTATAGGCGGCCAAGGCCAAATCCCAATCATTAAAAATTTTATATACTCTATTTAGATACTCACAGGCTGCTCTCGTTGATTTTATCGGATCACTGCGTTCATCAACATAACTATTGACATCTAAGCCATGTTCTTTGCCGGTACCATACATAAATTGCCACAGCCCCGTAGCCCCGACACGAGATCTTGCTTTTGGATTCAAAGCGGACTCTACAATAGCCAGATATTTCATTTCTATTGGAATGTCATGGTTGTCGAATTCTTGTTCAAACAAAGGAAAATAAAATTGACTTACCGTTAACATTCGCTCCATCAAGCCTCGCTTTCTTGTCAGAAAAGATTTGATTACATTTTCTAAGGAAGGATTATACACCACGTTAAAAGGTGTTTTCTCGTTCAATCGAGCTAATCGCATTTTTAACGTATCCGTATTAATTTCTGTAGAATAAGATTTTTCTGTATCTAAGGTAGAAACCTCAGCATACATTTCATCATAGAGGGCTGCACTTTCGTACAACTCTTTCATCCAGATGCTATCGTATTTTGCCGCTTCAGGATTGTCTTTTAAATTGTAAGCACCCTTATCACCCTCTTTAAGAAGAACTAAAGGATTATCCTTTAGGTTTTTTGTTTCTTCCATCTTATCCATCTGCTCTAACCCTTTCATGTCCATTGCAGTAGTATCTGTAGGACTAATTTTTTGAGGAGCTGGAATACTATCTTTCTCTTGGGCCAGCACCGAATTGATGAAAAGAAAGAAAGTTAAAAAAGAAAGAAAACAGATGTTCTTAAGGCTCATAAACAGTTCTATAATTAATCGAGGGCAAACGAAAATCCGATTTTTTTCTGAAAGAATAAAATTTTCAATCGTTAAAACAAACTAAATTACAGCTAGGGCTGTTTATCGATAACGCCTTTATTAACCGATTATTGCGGCGATTCCAGGTAAGGTTTTACCCTCTAAACTCTCTAACATTGCGCCACCCCCAGTAGATACGTAGCTTACCTTATCTTGAAAACCAAATTGCTTGACTGCGGCTACAGAATCTCCACCGCCTACTAAAGAAAATGCTCCGTTTTTAGTAGACTCATCAATGAAGTTTCCAACCGAAATCGTTCCGTTTGCAAAACTTTCCATTTCGAAAACTCCTACAGGTCCATTCCAAAGGATAGTCTTGCTCTTTAAAATTACCTCCTTAAAATTTTCTAGAGTTCTTGGCCCTGCATCTAATCCCTGCCATCCATCTGGAATTTTATCTACATCCACCACTTTGGTATTGGCGTCATTGCTAAAATCGTCTGCAGCTAAAACATCTACGGGAATATGAACCTGAACGCCTTTCTCTTCAGCCTGCCTTAAAATATTCATAGCCAGCTCCATTTTATCATCTTCACAAATAGAGTCTCCTACTTTTCCCCCTTGCGCCTTTACAAAAGTATAGGTCATTCCACCGCCGATGATGAGATGATCAACTTTATCAAGAATATTTTCAATGATCGTAATTTTCGAAGACACCTTTGCTCCTCCCAGAATGGCTAAAACTGGTTTTTCTCCAGTTTGCATAACTTTTTCTATCGCTTCAATCTCTTTAGCCAATAAATAGCCAAAACATTTATTCTCTCCAAAATACTTCGCGACTACTGTGGTAGAAGCATGCGCTCTGTGGGCCGTTCCGAAAGCATCATTTACGTAGATGTCTCCCAATTTCGAAAGTTGCTCAGAGAAATATTCTTCGCCACTGGTCTCTTCAGAATGAAAACGTAAATTCTCTAATAATAAAACCTCACCAGGTTTCAAATCAGCCGCTGCTTGTTCAGCCAATTCGCCAACACTTGCTTCAATAAATTTGACCTGAACTCCAATCACCTCTGAAACGGTTTTACAAATATGACCCAAAGAAAGGTCGGCGTTTTTTACGCCCTTTGGTCGTCCAAGATGACTCATCAAAATAGCGCTTCCACCATCTTCTAAAACTTTAATTATTGAAGGTTTAGCTGCTTCGATTCTATTGGTATCGGTAACCTTGAAATCTGTATCTAAAGGCACATTAAAATCTACTCGAATTAATGCTTTTTTGTTTTCGAAATTAAAGTCTTCAATAGTCTTCATGGTAAACTGTTTTTTATGAGAATCGCAAATGTAAAGATTTATGGTGTTCGGATAAAGAGCCTTGTATTTTATTTAGGTGGATTGTAGGTCTTTATAGTAGACCAAGTAGTCGGTTTTGAACATATAATTATGTTTTCATTGGTTTTCAAATTCATCACTTTAATCCATCGAATTCTATTACAAGTCATAAGCGCCAGTACTTTCAGGCGTTATTTGTTTAAAACAAACTACATAGTCGGTTCTTAAATCATACTTTGTGTTACTATTTTGTGATACGTTTCTAAATATTTCTCTTCCGATGGAATAAACTATATTTGACCCATGTTGTTCAAAGAAATTCTTGGGCTTTCTCACATTAAAAATCATCTGACATCGAGCGCTGATGCCGGGCGAATACCTCATGCTCAAATGTTTGTTGGACCTGAAGGATGTGGAACACTTTCTATGGCATTGGCCTACATGCAATACATTGTTTGTGGGAATCAAAATGGAGAAAATATAGGGGGGTCTCAAGCTTGTAATTTAAAGTTCGATTCGTTGTCACATCCTGACATGCATTTTGCGTTTCCTGTTGCGAATTCTGACAAGGTAAAAAGCCATGCAGTTGCCAATCATTATATGAAGGAATGGCGTCAATTTATAAAAGAACAGCCTTATGGAAATCTGTTTGATTGGTACCGCTGTATTGGTATAGAAAAAAAACAAGGGCAAATAGGGGTTGACGAGGCTTTGGAGATTGTAAAAAAGTTAGCCCTTAAATCTTATGAAGGTGGATATAAAGTAATGATGATTTGGATGGCCGATAAAATGAATAACTCGGCAGCGAACAAACTACTCAAGCTTATAGAAGAACCCCCAGAAAAAACAGTCTTTATTCTGATCACTGAAGATGAAGAACAGATCATTCAAACCATTCGTTCACGCTGTCAAATTCTTCATTTTCCGCCACTTGCTGAAGAAGCCATTACTAACGGACTCATATCCAAAGGCTTATCAAATGAGGAAGCACAACGACTTGCCCATGAGGCTAATGGAAACTATAATAAAGCGCTAGATTTGATGAACAATGATTCTGAAGATCTCGTTTTTGAAAAATGGTTTGTACAGTGGGTACGCAGTGCCTTTAAAGCTAAAGGGAATAAGGGCGCTATTCATGAATTGATTTTATGGAGTGAAGAGGTTGCTAAAACCGGCAGAGAAACCCAAAAAAAATTTTTACAATACTGTTTAGCGGTGATGCGTCAGGCAATGCTGGTCAATTTTAACGTGAGAGATCTAGCCTTTATGCAAATTCATGTGGACGGATTCAGCCTTGAGAAATTTGCACCTTTCATTCATGAAAACAATATCTTAACTATCGTGGAAGAACTAGAAAATGCTATCTATCATATTGAACGGAATGGTAATTCTAAAATAATTTTAACCGATCTCTCTATCAAACTCACACGACTGCTGCACCGAAAAGCTAGTGCTTAATAACTTTTAAATTAACTAAATTATTAAATAAATCAGTTCATCATGGATACCATTGTCAAATACGCCGCTGAAATTCTACTACTCTTATTTTTAGTCATCACTTTTCTACAAAGTGGTATTGATAAAATTAGTGATTGGGGAGGAAACTTATCTTGGTTAAAGGGACATTTTAAAGAAACCCCCATGAAAAATATGGTTCCCTTGGTGCTAGGCATTGTTTTAGTTGCCGAGGTTGTTGCAGGGATTTTGTGCTTGATTGGAATATATCAATTGGCTTCTGGAGGAGATCGAGTTATCGCCTTTTATGGCGCCACATTATCATGCGTTTCGCTACTCATGCTCCTTTTTGGTCAACGTATGGCAAAAGACTATGCGGGTGCTATGACTATTGTAGTCTACTTTATACCCGCCGTTTTCTTAGTCTTTTTATTACAACCGTAAACAAAAAACCCGCTACCTAAGCTGGTGCGGGTTGTTCTTATTTATTCAATAACCGAGTAAGTATCTTATTTTTCTTTACTGTATTTGTCATTCAATATTTTAACCACTTCGTCGGTTAAATCGTTTACCTCTTTTCCGTAAAGAACACTACCCCCTTCACCGCCACCTAAAATATAAGAGTAGCCATTCGCTTTTCCGTATGCTTTGATCTCTCGCTTTACGACACTTACAATACTATCCAGTTCAACTTGGCCAGCAGCGCGCAATGCTTGTTCCTCTTGTTGCAAGAGTTGGCCCATTTGCTGAGCCCTTTGTTGAATAGCGTTATACTCCTCTTGTGCTTTAGCTTGTGCCATTTTTTGGGCTTTGATTTGAAATGCTTGAGCTTCGAATTGATACGCTTGAGAAATACTATCTCTCTTTTTGAGCATAGCCTCATCTTTGACTTTAAATCTCCCATCAAAATCAATCTTCTCTTGATAGTCTTCCATCAATTTTACATTATCGACATAACCTATTTTTTGTTGTTCTTGACATGAAGCTATCAGAAATGCTGCTACAACTACTATTAATTTTTTCATTATCACTAAGTTTAATTTTATTACCTCTTAGAATATGTATCTAAAAGTCGGGCAAAAATAGGAAAAGCATTTTTCAATTCTAAAAAATTTAGGAGTCAATCAAAATCTAAAGAAATTCTAGCAATCGCTATAGCTATGCTCGCGAAACTAGGGTATAACAAAAATCTATGCTGGCGAAATGTTAGAATTGACAACACCTATAGCAATTGAGACGCTAAAAGACGTCTATTTTAAACAAACTTAAGCCGAGAAGGTCTATCATTGATTTATGATTAAATAATGCGGCAAATCCACTTAAAAGAAGTTTTAGGCTTTTTTAAGTATATAAATCACAGAAGAATATTGTTTTGTGTTCAAGGCTTTGATATTCGACCACAATCCTAAGCAGAACGCCTTTAGAAAATTTTGTTTCCCAAATTTGTATTTCTCAGAAAGTAGCGCCACATAAAATGAATCGAAAATCATAGGTTTAGTTTTGATTAGTTTCATTCCGTGTTTCGAAAATAATTTTTCAATAGATAATTTTGAAAAATGCCAAAGATGTCTTGGTACGTCATAAGCGGCCCAAAATTCTTTGTAATACGCTGCATCATATGATTTGAAATTAGGAACAGCTATTATTAAAGTTCCCTCTTCCTCCAAATGCCAAGCTAGTTTTATAATTTGATTTTCGAGATCAGGCAAATGCTCCAAAACATGCCATAAAGTAATTATGTTATACTTTTTACCTGGCAGGGCCTCCATCCTATCCATTAGACCAATACCTTTTTCAACCGCCCTCATTCGGGCGTCGTAGTTTGGTTCTACTCCGTCTACTTGCCAGCTTCTTATTTTCGCGGCCAACATGAAATCACCTGTTCCTGCGCCTATATCAAGTAACGTTTTAGTTCGCCCGGCATAACGCTCAATGAGTTTAGTTTTTTGGCGAATACTAAATCTCTTTACTATCTGATATAGTTTCTCAACTATGGATTTACTCGAATCTGTATGCGAGATATAATCATCGCTTTCATAGTACCTTTCTAAACTTTGAGGCTGCGGATGTGTGACAAGCATATCAAGCATTTCATCGTGTCGCAATTCAAAAATTTCCTGAGAAACGGAGAAGTCTTTAGTTTTTAAATACGGTTTCATTGTAATTGTGAGTGGCCAAGTATTCGTTTTTCAAAGTGCGAAGATACTTTAAAACGTTTTCCCTCGAAAGTGAGGTTTCAACCAAACAATCGGTTTCGGTATCATTATAAACCTCAACAGCTAAATACCAATTTCCTTTTCTACTACTATATGAATCTTCAAGCATCGTATCCATGTCTGAAGCAGCTAATGCGGCATCAATAAAAATAGGTAGGAGGTTTAAAGACTTATTCGGAATCTCAACTTCATACCAAGAGAAAAAATATTGTTGCCCGTCGATTTGAAAAGGCACGTCATCATACACATTTGTGTCATCCAATTGAAACTTGATATTTACAAAATTGTAAAATTGTTCAGCCTCTTTAGAATCTTCAAAAATAAACATTTCACGTTTAGACAAACTTCGTTTAAACTTTTTACCCTTAGTAATTTTATAGTCTTTAATTTTTGGAGCAATTCGCAAAGGGATACACGATTGAAATAAAAAAAAGGATAAAACTAAAAGTAGTATTTGCTTCATTTTTGGCTGGCATTCATTTTGATTTCCACTAGCATCAAGAACCGAACCAAAAAGACAAAAAGGGAAGTTTAAAGCACTTATTAATACTATGGATTATAAAGAACAAAACAATGTTCCACGTGGAACATTAGACTGTTATCTACCCATAAACACAAGTAAAACACTGATATCGGAAGGAGAAACACCGCTAATTCTAGATGCTTGAGCAATCGTTACAGGTCGTATATCTTCAAGCTTTTCTCTCGCCTCAAAGGATAAAGATTTTAGCTTGGTATAATCGAAATTATCAGGAATTTTTACGTCTTCTAAACGGTGTAATTTATCAGCGTTATTCTTTTCCTTTGCAATATATCCAGAGTATTTTACCTGAACTTCAGCTTGCTCTAACACCTCTCTATCCAAACTGTTTTCTTCAACAAAGTCGGAGACCGCTTCTAGTTGAAGCATGTGATTCATGGTCACCTTTGGCCTTGAAAATGCCTTTACCATCTTATCAGACTGCTTTACCAATGCGGAATTTACACTTTCTAAAATAGGATTGATATCCTTTGGAAGCACGCTCGTCTTTTCAAAAAAGCGAATAAATGCATCAGACTTTTGCTGCTTTTCCTCCATCCGTTCAAGCCGCTCTTTACTGGCCAAACCAATTTCATATCCTTTTGGAGTAAGCCTCAAATCGGCATTATCTTGACGTAATAAGGTTCTATATTCCGCTCGTGATGTGAACATTCTATAAGGCTCTTCTGTTCCCTTTGTAATCAAATCATCTATCAAGACCCCGATATAGGCCTCATCTCTCTTAAGAATAAACTCCTCTTTCTCCCTTATCTTTAAATGTGCATTAATACCAGCCATCAAACCTTGTGACGCAGCTTCTTCGTAACCCGTTGTTCCATTAATTTGACCTGCAAAGTATAAATTATCGACTAATTTTGTTTCTAGTGTATGTTTAAGTTGTGTAGGAGGAAAATAATCATACTCGATAGCATACCCAGGTCTAAAGAATTTTACCTTTTCAAACCCGACTACAGACCGTAGTGCTTTAAACTGAACATCCTCTGGTAAGGATGTAGAAAATCCATTTACATAAACCTCAACTGTATTCCAACCCTCAGGCTCTACAAACAATTGATGACTATCCTTATCTGCGAAACGGTTAATCTTATCTTCTATCGACGGACAATAACGAGGACCAATACTTTTAATTCTCCCATTAAACATAGGAGAACGATCAAAGCCTTCCTTCAACAGATCATGCACCAATTTACTTGTGTGGCTCATATGACAATCCCGTTGATGCTCTAAAGGTTTCGTATTTGTATACGAAAATTTCTCTGGCACAACATCCCCAGGCTGAAGAATCATTTTTGAATAATCCAAAGAGCGCCCATCAACTCTTGGCGGTGTTCCTGTTTTCATTCTTCCGCTTTCAAAACCAAATTGTAAGAGCTGCTCTGTTATTCCTGTGGCAGCTTTTTCACCAGCCCTACCTCCTCCAAATTGTTTCTCACCGATGTGAATCAATCCATTCAGGAAAGTTCCGTTGGTGAGAACAACAGCTTTTCCACGAACTTCTATTCCTAATGAAGTTTTCACTCCTACTACCTTACCTTTCTCCACCAACAAACCATTAACCATCTCTTGATAAAAATCGCAATTGGGAGTGTTTTCAAGAGCTAAACGCCATTCCTCCGCAAACCGCATCCGATCACTTTGCGCTCTAGGACTCCACATTGCTGGTCCTTTAGATTTATTCAGCATTTTAAATTGAATCGCAGATTTATCTGTAACAATTCCACTGTAACCTCCTAGCGCGTCAATCTCACGAACAATTTGTCCTTTCGCAATTCCTCCCATTGCAGGATTACAAGACATCTGTCCTATAGTTTGCAGGTTCATCGTAACCAACAAAGTTTTCGAGCCCATGTTCGCCGAGGCGGCGGCGGCCTCTGCCCCAGCATGACCACCTCCAACTACTATTACATCATATTCCTTTTCAAACATATACTTACCCTAATTGTTATGTTCCACGTGGAACAATTTCATCTTCTCTTCTTCCTTGATTCTCATCAACACCTCTTCCTCATCGGTTTTATCTCCGTATCCAGACAAGTGTAAAATTCCATGAGACATCACTCTTCGTAACTCCTCATCAAAATCAACCGCAAACTGCTGTGAATTTTCTATAACCCGCTCTATTGAGATAAATATATCTCCAGACACACTGTTTCCATCAGTATAGTCAAAAGTGATGATGTCTGTATAGGTATCATGATTCAGATATTTCTGATTTATCTTTAGCAAATAGCTATCATCACAAAATACGAAGTCAATGCCCCCTAAAGTCTTACCTTCCGAATTAATAATATTACTTAGCCAATCGTAATATGATTTTTCTTTAACCAATTGATAATCAGTAAGATAATTAAAATTAATCATCGCTTTTGAAATACTCCTTCACTTTATTCTGAAAATTTTGCCGCAAAGGTAACGCTTGTCTGTTTAAAATTTCAATTTCATTGCGATAATCGTCTAATAATGAGGGTTTAGTAATAATAGGGTTCGTATAAAATTCTCTATTGATATTACTTTCTCGGTCGAGCTTTTTACCTTGTTTTAAAGCGGCATTCTCTAGCTTTAGAAGCTCATATTGAATATTATTCATTTTATTCATTCCTTTCTTTGTAAAACCGTTCTCCAAAAGGTCGTTTTCGAAATCCTCCATTTGACGTAGCAATTTTTGTCCTAACTTCCGATCATCGTTATTTATCATATTTTGGAGTTGTTCTTCCAACCGTTGACGAATTATTTGTTGCTCTTTGTAAATTTCATAAATTTCTCTTAACTCTTCCTCGCTTTGTCCATCTCCTTCACTACCAACGTTTTTACCTCCCCCTTGACCTGATTTTCCTTGTCCATCTTGACCATCCCCTTGTCCTTCCCCTTGTCCCTTCTTTCCCTCCATTCCATTACCGGTTTCTCCAGCCTTACCTTCATTACCGCTTTTACCAGACTGACCTTTTGAGTCTCCTTCCTTTCCCTTACCTTCCTGTCCTTTCCCTGACTGCGCCTTTCCTTGACCTGAACTTTCCTGACCCTCCATTTTCTCCTTCAACTCTCCCTGCTGTTTAATAATATCTGGTAATTGAAAACCTTCGCCTTCTCCATCTCCCTGTCCAGATTGCATGCTTTGTTGCATATTATCTAACGTGTTGGCTAGAAAATCTGATAGACTATTTGCCGCAGTAAGCACATACTTTTGATACGAAACACCTTGATAGATTTGACTTTCTGCAATACTCTCTAACGCTTTATCTGTATTGTAATATACTTCTGTGATTTGTTCGTTTACAAATTCAGACAGCTCAGCGCGTCTCAGCGATAATGCAAACAAACTATCGTCAATATGTTCAAATAGTTTTCGTAGCTCTTGCTGCTTACGAATACTACCTGAAAACTGAGGTGCGTCTCTATCAATTTCTTCTAACTCTTCGTAAAGGTTTTCTTGTTTGAAAGAAAAAATAACCAAGTTGTCCAAAATCTGACGTAGCATTTCGGCATCTTCTGTAATTGAGGAGCCCCCTCCACCTGCGCTTGCTGATGACTCTTGCAATTGCTCACTCATTTCTTTCATCTTCTGAGCTGCAGCCTTTTGTTTTTGTGATGCCTTCTTACTTGAGTCCTGCTTCTCCTGAGAACCCACTGGTTCTGAACTCTCTTTTTCTAGTTCTTCTGATGCCTCCTGCTGGTCTCTTCTAACTCCCTCTTCCTTTTGTGTATCCATTTTTAAATCAAGAGGCTTCTTTAAATCTTGATTGTCCTTCTGAAGTTCCTTTATTTCCTGAGCAAGCTTATCAAACTCCTCGTTCAGTTTTTCTTGCTCTTCTTTCTTGCCCTCGGTAGACTCCCTATCCGACTCCTGTTCCTGTCTTTCAGCTAATTTCTCCAGGTCTTTTGCAAGCTGAGCCGCCTTCTCGGTCACATAATACCGTTTCGTCAGTTCTAGTAATTGTTCAAGATTACGCTCGCTGTTCTGTTGTTTTTTACCCAAATCTTCTAATCGTTTCGCCAATTCCTCTTTATCAATCTTCTCTGCGATTTTATTCAACTCCTCTAACAACTTTTCATTCTTCTTGGCTTCAATCTCTTGTCGCTCTAGACGTTCTTTCAACAACTCGTTCATCTCATCTTCTTTATCACTCTTATTAAGATTTTCTTTCAATTGCTTGCTGAACTTCTGCATCATTTGCTCCTGTTGCTGCTGCTTTTTTAAAAAATCTTTGATTTGATTTTGGTCATTGAAATTGAGTTGTTTCTTTTCTTTTTGCTGTTCATTAATTTCTTTCAATGTTTGTTTTTGATCTTTAAATTTCTCAAGGGATTTATCCAAATTATCTATGATAGATTGTTGAGATTCTAGTTCCTTGTTTTTCAACTGATCTACATCCAAAAGCTGCGTTCTAAACACCTGTGTCTTGGATGTCTTACCTTTGCGAATACCATCATTATCAGTTGCCTCGAAGTAAAAACTATAGTTTTTTCCAGCGTCAAGAACCAATCCTGAAGGGAAGGTATAATAGAACTGATTAAAGTTCGTGTTTGGGGTGCCTATTTCCAGGATCTGTTTTGTTTCAGGAGCGTCATCCGAATAACATATTAATTGAATACGTTTCAATTGATAGTCGTCTGTAGCTTCTCCAACATAATACGATGTATTCGGGTTCAATGAATCTAGCACTTGATTCACTTTTATTGTAGGGTACGCGTCTTTAATAATTTCAAATTCATACTCTAATTTTTCATAGGCCTCAACATTTTCGTTGGAGGTGCTAATTTGATAGGCCAAATCGGTATAGACCTTTCTCGATAAACGAAACTGGTCGTTCTTTTGTTCAAAGGATAAGCTTGTATCTTTCAAAACCAACTGAATGTTCTTTGTGTCACTTCCGTCAATTAACCAGCTAACCTTTGTTCCTTCGGGAAACGTTGCATTACCAGTACTTTTAAGTGTTTCAGATTTTCTATTTGTATAGTTGGGATAGTCTAATACCAGTTCAAAGTTTTGAATTAACGGCGTCCTTAACGCATTTAACTGATATGGTTTTGAAAATATACCATTTGCCTTAAAACTAAACTCAATAGTTGACAAAGGGGGGTTAAAGGTATATTGGTATACGCCTGCTTTTTCCTGTAGGAGTAGGTCCTTTCCGTTAATACTTATAAAAACTTGATCAGGACGTACCTCTCCCACCGTAGTAACTTGAATGGTTGCGGACTCAGAATTCAGCACATCCAAATCACTAGAAAGTAACTTGAAAGCGAAGGGAGCTGGGGGTTCGTAAGCCACGTCATAATTCACTACCCTATTGTACGAGTTGAAAAAATCACTTAAACTACCACTGATCCATATCAATCCAAAAAGAACAATCGGAATAGCCAAGTATTTGAAATATCGCGTGTTTTCTTTATAGCTGATTGCATTTACAAACGGTATCGGATTTAAATGATCAGATCGCTGATTAATGCTTGCCAGCAGAAGCTCCGATTGATTTTTATCCTCTTTTAAATCAAGAAGGTTGTATAATTTATCCCCTACATCAGGAAAGTGCTTTCCAATTAACAAGGAAGCCTGCTTGTTACTAATCCCTTTCTTCAATTTAAACAAATAAAATAGAGGGGTGAGAATATATTTGAAAAGCAGTACAAACTCTATTCCGATAAAAATTAAAAGCAATACGAGCCGCCCAGTAGAGTTAAGCCAGAGAAAGTATTCAACTCCTAAGGTCGCCAAAAAGAATACCAATCCGAAGGCCAAAAAAAGCAAGACTCCCTTTAGCAATAACTTTGTGTAATACTTTTTGGTAAAATCGCTGAGTTTTTGAAGTATATTATTAAAACTATTCAAATTCCATTATATTTAGTACCAAGATACTCGTTCTCACAAATTTAAACATCAAATTCGTGTTAAACCATCTTACGTGCATTCTATTAGACTAACTACTTATGTTCAAAGATTTAAAGTACCTCGCCGCCATGACTTTGCCGCTATCTGCGGTCATTAGTATTTATTTCAAAGGATATTTTAGCTATTTCACACCTTTTTATGCCTTTGTACTGATTCCAATTTTAGAAATGCTTTTGCCGCACGACCCATCCAATTACGAAGATGAAGAGCGTGAAGAAAAGAAAAAAAGCAAGCTCTTCGACTGGATGCTTTACCTCAATGCGCCCGTTATTTTTGGACTTTTGATTTTCTTACTTTGGGATGTTACCAATACGAGTTATACTGCCTATGAACTCGTTGGCTTAATACTGTCTATGGGGATTGTTCTTGGCACAAACGGAATCAATGTTGCTCACGAATTAGGCCACCGGCAGAAAACTAGTGAACGACATCTTGGCAAGTTACTGCTCTTGCCTTCATTCTACATGCACTTTTATATTGAACATAATTTTGGTCATCATGCGCAAGCTGCCACTAAAGAAGATCCTGCCACAGCACAATATAACCAAACGGTATATTCTTTTTGGTTCACCTCTGTTATAGGCCAGTACTTAAGTGCTTGGAAGCTTCAAATGAAACTCTTAAAGGCCCAAAAAAATCGATTTTTGTCTTATAGAAATGACATGTTTTGGTATTCCATATTTCAATGCTTGTATATAGGGCTTGTCGTCTATTTCTTTGGAACTCTCGGCCTAATTTTCGCTGTTGCAAGTGGTGTGGTTGGCTTCCTCATGCTAGAAACCGTTAATTATATCGAACATTACGGACTCATGCGCAACAAACTTGAATCTGGTAGATATGAGCGTGTACGCGAAGTTCACTCGTGGAATAGCAATCATGTGATGGGAAGAATTGTTCTTTATGAACTCACTCGCCATAGCGATCATCATTATAAATCCTCCAAAAAGTATCAGATTCTTGACTATCATGATATCTCACCACAAATGCCTTTTGGCTATCCAACCTCAATGGTCATGTCTTTTCTTCCTCCACTTTGGTTTAAAATCATGAATCCTAGAATTCCTAAAGGAATGAAGCCCTCCTAAAACAACAGCTCTTATTTTATCCTTTTAAAACCTGATTTCATACCTCCCCCACGGGAGACAGATTTGCTATATTTGCACCTCAAATTATGGAGTTATGAGTGAGAAAGTTCGTGTTCGTTTTGCACCAAGTCCGACAGGCCCTTTACATATTGGGGGAGTTCGTACTGCGCTGTTTAATTACCTGTTTGCCAAAAAGCATGGCGGCGATTTTATTCTGAGAATAGAAGACACAGACCAGAATCGCTATGTTGAAGGTGCTGAGCAATATATTATTGACGCTTTGAATTGGTGTGGAATTCCTTTTGATGAGGGTGTTGATAAAGAAGGCGGTTTTGGTCCATATAGACAGAGCGAGCGTAAACATCTTTACAAGAAATACGCAGATGAACTTATTGCCAAAGGAAAAGCCTACTATGCCTTCGATACTTCAGAAAAGTTAGACTTTCATAGAAAAGATCATGAATCTAAAGGAAAAACTTTCATTTATAATTGGCATAACAGATTAAAGCTTACCAACTCATTATCACTTTCTGAAAAAGAAGTAGACGCTAAATTGAATGCGGGTGAAGACTATGTGATTCGCTTTAAATCTCCACAAGATGAAAAATTAGTTTTGAACGATATCATTCGAGGAGAAATTCATATCGATACCAACGTGCTTGACGATAAAGTACTTTTTAAGAGTGATGGTATGCCCACCTATCACTTGGCAAATATTGTGGACGACCATTTGATGCAGATAAGTCACGTCATTCGTGGAGAAGAATGGCTGCCGTCTTTGGCTTTGCACCAACAATTGTATGATGCTTTTGAATGGAGTGCTCCTCAATTTGCACACTTACCATTAATCATGAAACCTGTTGGAAAAGGAAAGTTGAGCAAACGAGATGGAGAGAAGTTAGGCTTTCCTGTATTTCCATTATCTTGGAATGAATCAAAAGGATACCGTGAAGAAGGCTATTTTCCAGATGCGGTAATTAACTTTCTGGCCTTGCTAGGTTGGAACCCTGGCACTGAACAAGAAATTTTTAGCTTATCTGAGCTGGTGGAAACCTTTAGTCTTGAAAGAGTGAATAAATCGGGAGCTCGTTTCGATCCTGACAAAACAAAATGGTATAATCAACAATATTTGCAAGGTAGGAGTGATACAGCTTTGGCAAATTCATTTAAGTCGGTGCTAGATGTCAAGCAGATTAATTTAAACGATCGGAATGATGAGTGGCTTATTAAAATAGTTTCTTTGATAAAAGAAAGAGCTGTTTTTGTTTCGGACTTTTGGGAACTTTCAGATTATTTCTTTGTTGCGCCCACTTTTTACAATGAAAAGGCTTCTAAAAAACAATGGAAAGAAAATACACCTAAAATATTAAACCAGTTGGTATCTATTTTAGAACGTATAGACAACTTTTCATCCGCAAATACGGAAAGCATCGTAAAATCATGGATTTCTGAAGAGGAACTCTCCTTTGGAAAGGTAATGCCCCCTCTGCGCTTAGTTATTGTTGGAGACATGAAAGGACCGCATATTTTTGATATTCTTGAAATGATTGGTAAAGAACAAAGCATCGCGCGAATTCAACGAGCCATTCAAGTTCTAGGATAAGGATAACCAATCACTTTGTAACAATTCTACAGAAAACTCTACACATATGTAAAGTCTTTTCGTAAATTCAACTTTAAACTTAAAACAGAAAATTATGGGCCAATACCTCTTAATACCTATTATCTTTTTCGGATTAATCATTTTGATCTCGGCATTCTTTATAGTGAAACAGCAAACCGCTGTTATCATTGAGCGTTTTGGAAAATTTCATAGTATTCGACAGTCAGGGCTACATATGAAAATTCCGCTTGTTGATCGCATTGCGGGCAGATTGAGTCTTAAGATTCAACAGTTAGATGTTATCATAGAAACCAAAACCCTAGATGATGTATTCGTTCGCTTAAAAGTTTCAGTGCAGTATAAAGTAATTAAGGATAAGGTTTACGACGCGTTTTATAAGTTAGACTACCCCCATGATCAAATTACTTCTTATGTATTTGATGTGGTAAGAGCAGAAGTTCCTAAAATGAAATTGGATGATGTCTTTGTTCGTAAAGATGATATTGCGATTGCCGTGAAATCGGAACTGAACGAAGCCATGATGACCTATGGTTACGATATTATAAAAACCTTAGTAACCGATATCGATCCAGATGCGCAAGTGAAAGAAGCTATGAATCGAATTAACGCATCTGAACGTGAAAAAATTGCAGCTCAATTTGAAGGCGATGCGGCGCGTATTCTAATTGTAGAAAAAGCAAAAGCTGAAGCTGAAAGCAAACGATTACAAGGCCAAGGGATTGCGGACCAACGTCGTGAAATTGCTCGCGGATTGGAAGAATCTGTTGAGGTACTTAACAAAGTTGGAATTAATTCTCAAGAAGCCTCAGCACTAATTGTTGTTACTCAGCATTATGATACCTTACAATCTATTGGGCAAGAAACCAATAGTAATTTAATTTTACTGCCTAATTCACCGCAAGCGGGAAGCCAGATGTTGAACGATATGGTAGCTAGCTTTACAGCCAGCAATCAAATAGGAGAGGCAATGAAAAAACAAAAGCCTAAGAAATTGGACTAATAGTAGTTCTTCTTAAATTCAAACTAAAAACACACTTCACAATTATGAAGTGGATTTTTAGTTTGAATTAGATTCCTAATTAATCTACAGGTGCTAATTAGTATGATAACCTATTTCATTGACACAATATCAATTTTAAGCGCTTCTAACAACGCTTTGTCTCGAGACTGATAGTACTCTTTCAATAAATTAAATACGGGAGCAAACACTTTCCTAGTCGTCCCAATTTAATAGAATATACTGATTGATATATTAATTTACATAAGAAAATCTTATGCTAGTTTTTCTGTTGTATTTTAGCCCAAGAATCTCGTAAGCCAACCGTTCGATTGAACACTAATTTTTCGGAGGTCGAATCAGGGTCCACGCAGAAATATCCTAAACGTTGAAATTGTACTTGGTCTCCTATTTTAGCATTCTGTAAATGAGGTTCTAAATATCCTGTGATTACTTCTAAAGAATTTTGATTTACAAATTCCATGAAATCTTTATCCTTATGGGTATCTGGACTTTCATCTGTAAACAATCGGTCATATAATCTGACCTCAGCTTCTATTGCATGTTTGATAGACACCCAATGTAAAGTTCCTTTTACCTTTCGCAAACTTTCTTCACTACCACTGCCACTTTTACTTTTAGGGTCATAGGTGCATTGCACTTCGATTACATTTCCATCGGCGTCCTTGGTACAACTTTCTGCCTTAATGATATATGCATTTTTTAATCGGACTTCCTTACCCAACTTTAGGCGGAAGAACTTCTTGTTAGCTTCTTCTCTAAAATCTTCCTTTTCAATATAAATCTCTTTAGAGAATGGAACTTTTCGAGAACCAGCACTTTCATCTTCTGGATTATTCTCCGCATCTAACCATTCTTCCTCCCCATCTGGATAGTTAGTAATTACCACCTTTAATGGATTCAAAACACCCATAACTCTTGGTGCAACTTTGTTTAAATGATCACGCACTTGAAACTCCAAAAGAGAGACATCAATTAAGTTATCTCGCTTTGCTATTCCAATGGTATCAGCAAAATTGCGAATTGACTCTGGAGAATATCCTCTTCTTCGAAGTCCAGATATTGTGGGCATCCGTGGATCATCCCAGCCATTAACTACACCGTCTTCGACCAATCTTGCCAGTTTTCGCTTGCTTACTACAGTATGGCTTAAATTTCTGCGCGCGAACTCACGTTGTTTCGGCCTGACCTTATTTTGATCTACCACTTGATCTAAAAACCAGTTGTATAACTCACGATGCATTGCAAATTCTAAGGTGCATAAGGAGTGAGATACCTGTTCAATATAATCACTCTCACCATGTGTCCAGTCATACATTGGATAAATACACCAATCGGTATTTGTTCTATGATGTGCCTTACGTAAGACCCTATACATAATAGGATCTCGCATCAACATATTCGAAGAGGACATATCAATTTTTGCCCGTAAGACATGTTTACCTTCCTCAAATCTGCCTGCTTTCATGGCTTTAAATAACTCTAAATTCTCGGCGACTGATCTATTGCGAAACGGACTGTTGCTTCCTGGCTCTGTTGGATTTCCTTTTTGCTCCGCCATTTCTTCTGAAGATTGACTGTCAACATAGGCTTTACCGTCATTGATTAATTGTATAGCCCAATCGTAAAGTTGCTGAAAATAATCTGAGGCATACCGTTCGGTATCCCACTCGTATCCTAACCACTCTACATCTCTCTTAATAGCGTCAACAAACTCTTGTTCTTCCTTTGCAGGATTAGTATCATCAAACCTTAGGTTTACAGGTGCACTGTACCGTAAACCTAGCCCAAAATTCAAACAAATAGAACTCGCATGACCTATATGCAAATATCCGTTAGGTTCTGGTGGAAAACGAAAGCGTAAATTATCTCGAGAAAACCCATTTTTTAGATCTTCTTCAATGATATGTTCTAGGAAATTCAACGGCCTTTCAGAATCGCTCATAGCGTGCTTTTTAGAGAACCACAAAAATAGCAAAAATGCAATGATAACAGGCTACAAAAAACATGCAGCATACAAATTATAGTGTTTCACAACAACTTTTATCACGCATACAACAATAAATTCACAGAACAGTAATTAAAAGACATATTTGTTG
>CALHCJ010000216.1 GCA_937936275.1 uncultured Flavobacteriaceae bacterium | reverse complement strand
TAAAGATTATTTTTTCTTCGGATTCTTATAACCTCCAGACCAACCGATCCAGTATAGTGATGAAATTGCCTTTTGAATGCGTTGCGATTTTTTGTCAGCAACATCCCCCTTTTTTAAAATGATTTGATTGTTTTTCATGATTGACGTGTTTAAAAGCTCTATTTACCTTAAAGACGATCAACTTTCGAAAAGATGGACATTTTTTTGTTAAAGTTTCGTTGAAAGAAAATATTTGTTCAATTTCAAGTACTATTCGATTCCTTGGAGTCACAAAAACGAGTCGGACAAATCAAAGCGTAGAGTAACGTTTAGTGAAGAGCAAAAAAATGCCGTTGCTTAAGGAATAAGTCAACGGCATTCTAAAATTTTAGAAATTATTTTATAACGTTCTCAAGTACTCTGAAACAGCACGAGTTTCATCTTCAGATAAGTTCTGATTTAACATGATTGCATTATTGTATTCTTTCAAAAGGGCTTTTGCAATGGGGTCTTCTTTCAACATGCCATCAGGATTTGCAATCATATTCATCACCCATGCCGGACTTCTTCTATCATAAACACCTTTAAGCGCAGGGCCAATCATGCGTTGTTCAGCCATATGACATGCTGTACAAATAGCACTGAACTTTGCCTCACCTGCAGCAGCCAATTCTGCATCAATCGCATCTGGGAAAGTAACATCTTTGAAAGGACCAACGCCATCGTTGTCCATATCAACAGGAACACCTTCTGAAGCGGTCTCAGTTTTCGTTTCTTTTTTGGCTCGGTTCATTTCAAAACCTTCTTTCTTTTCTTCTTTTTTCGATTCACCACAGCCGATTAATAATCCGCCAATAGCCAGTAATGCAAATAATTTTTTCATTTAAACTGAATTTCAAGCCGAAGATCATTCGACCTTTGTTTGTATTAAAACACTAATATAAGAAATAGGTAAATCTAAATTACTTCATTGAAGAATTTTATCGCTCTTTTTTCAGTATAGGTGATATTCCCTTTTCCAAAAAAACCAACATGGCCACCATAGCTTGGTGTTTCTAAATAGAGCTTAGCATTTTCATTTGCCTCTTTGTAAGGATAGCATTCGGGACCAAAAAAAGAATCATTTTTTGCGTTGATGAGCAAGGTAGGAATATTGATCTCAGGTAGAAACTGAAGACAGCTGCATGTTTTGTAATAATCTATCGCATCTTTGAAGCCATGTGCTCGACTCGTATAAATATCATCAAAATCTTTGAGGGTGACTACCTTCTTAAGATCTTCATGAGATATTTTTTCTGGAAACAATTTTTGTTTTGCTTTTAATTTGTCAACCAAGTTTTTTTTGAAACGTAAGGCATAAGGTATGTTTTTTATTTTGAGAAGTTCTTTGCAACTGCTATGTAGGTCAACAGGAACGGATACACCTATTGCAGCTTTAATTTCTTTGGGAATGATTCTATCTTCTCCTAGAAATTTTAAGGTTAAGTTTCCTCCTAGACTAAAACCCTTAATATAAATTTGAGAATAGTTCTTAATAGCTAAAATATGTTGAATGACTGCATCTAAATCTTCCGTAGCCCCCGAATGATAGGAACGATACAACCGGTTTTGTTCACCACTACATGTACGTAGATTAATAGCACAAACATCATAGCCATGCGTATTAAATTCTTTTGCGCTTCCAACAATATAGGCGCGCTGAGCATTGCCTTCCAAACCATGAATTAATACGACCACCTTCTGCGAAGTGGTTTTAGAAAAGCTCCAATCTAAATCTAAAAAGTCGCCATCTGATAATTCAATTCTTTCCCGTTTTTGCTTTAAACCTTCTATTTTTCGCCAAATTCCAGCATAAATCGTAGAAAAATGTCCATTTTTGAATAAAAGTGGAGGATTATAGTTTGAACTTATAGTAGGCATTAATATAAGATATTATCTTTCGGAGTTACGCTTTTAGGTAGATCATCTTCATCGAGCATATCTCTCAAATCAATTTCAATAGTGCGACATAGTGCCGTCATAGGTACATCGTTAATTCTTCCTTCAAAAGGATCTTCGCTATTATCTCCAATAGTTTCCATTGTTGTAAAAATCCAAGAAATTAAAACCGAAAAAGGAATCATTAAAAAAACATACCAGGCCTCAACTTTTCCAACGGAAGCCATAGAATCATCTTCAAAAACATCCAGTAGACCAAAGGGAAGTAACAAGACAAAAATCCATGTGAATACTTTTGAGAAATAGCCATATTGTCGAGGAAACGGAGTGTTTTTAATACGCTCACATTTACCTTGTAGATTATAAAACTCTTCTAAAGTTGAATGTAATTGATCTTCCTGAAATCCGTCAATAATATGATCTTTTTTTAATTTCAAAATATCAAAAGCTTGATTCTTGATTAAATGAGTTGCAGGATTAACTCTTTTCTTTAAGTCGCTGAATTCACGCATGGGCACAAAATTATATGCTTCATTACACGAAATATTTCGTTCATCATGTTTATCGAATATTCTTTCTACCATTCTATTTTCTTTAATGGCCCATGATTTCGGTTGACGTAACTGAACGCGCAAAGCGTTAATCCATGCAATATGCCTATGAATCATCTGAGTTTGTATTTTCTTATCTCGTTCTGGCTCATCTGATTTGACAAAAGTTAAAACCTGTATAGCCCAGGTGCGGCTATAATTAACAATACCACCCCATATTTTACGACCTTCCCAAAACCGATCATAGCTTTGACTGTTTTTAAAACCAATATAGAAGGCAACAGCGATACCAATAACACTAAGAGGCTGAAACGGTATGTCTATAAATGTCAATTCCAAAAAGTGGTAAAGACAAAAAATACCTGTTGCATACAATGTGAAAAAGATAAGATTTTTCCATGCATATCTGAGAATCAGGCCCCAGCCAATATTGCGTTTTACATACATCTGAAGAAAAATTTAAAATTTGATGAAGAAAGTTAAAAATACATAAAAGTTTAGGATTCGATCACTCTAAGCAAATAGCATTTTAAATCTTTGTCGTAAATTTCAGTATGGCGATGAAAGTTAAGAATTGTAAACATTTACAAAAAATTGAAAGGGTTATCACTTCCAAAAATTACGAATGTGAAGCCTGCATTAAAACTAATGATTCTTGGCTACACTTGCGAACTTGTCAAAGTTGTGGAGTCACTTTATGCTGTGATAGTTCACCAAATAAGCATGCGAGTAAACATGCAAAATCTGAAGATCACCCAGTAATTGTTTCAGCTGAACCCGGCGAAAAGTGGATGTGGTGTTACGAACACCAACAAATAAAAAGATATTAGAAAATGAACGACCCTAGATTTCCAGAATTGACACAAAGTCAAATTCATATTTTAAAGCAGCATGGTATTACCGAATCTTTTAATGTAGATACCCGAGTGTTTTCTTTAGGTGATCTGCAATATGATTTTTTTGTGGTGCTTAATGGTATAATATCCATAGAAGACCCTGCGAACGATAACACCGTAATTGTTGAACATCAAAAGAATGAGTTTTCTGGAGATAGTGGTATGCTTTCTAATAGAAGTGCCCAATTTCATGCCATTGCTAAAGCAGGAACGACATTACTAAGACTAACTCCGCTTGAGTTAAGACGCGCTATAACCCAACATAGTGATATTAGTGACATATTATTAAATGCTTTTTTATTGCGGCAGAAAACTGTTTTGACAGAGTACACGGGAGGCATTAAATTGTTAGGATCAGAAAAATCGAAAGAAACATATGCTATTCGCGATTTTATGGATAAAAACCATATATGGTATAATTTTATGGATGTTGATAGTGCTGATGAAGCAAAAGATCTTTTGTTGAATTTTAATCTTGAAGAAACTGATTTGCCAATACTGATTACCAATGATAATACAATCTGTAAGAATCCCTCCTTAGATTCTGTTGCCAGAAATTCTGGTGTTCTTATGGATTTTGAGGATAAAGTTTTTGATCTTTTAGTCATTGGTGCTGGACCGGCGGGCTTGGCAGCAAGTGTTTATGCAGCCTCAGAAGGGTTGGACGTAGTTACCATAGATAGTAATGCCCCAGGAGGTCAAGCAGGAAAAAGCTCAAAAATTGAAAATTATCTTGGTTTTCCAACTGGAATATCTGGAAGTGATCTTGCAAATAAGGCCTATATTCAAGCTCAAAAATTTGGATGCAATATTTCAATTCCACATCGTGCGAAAAGTATTGAACATACTGGTGACTACTTCATCTTATGTGCAACAAATGGTAAGGAAATAAAAACTAAAGCATTGATGGCAGCTACGGGTGCAAGCTACAGTAAATTGCCATTAGCAGGTATAGAAAAATATGAAGGAAGCGGTGTATACTATTCGGCAACAGGAATGAATGCATCTACATGCAAAAATGAAATTGTCGGTGTAGTGGGTGGAGGAAATTCTGCGGGTCAGGCCGCACTTTTTCTTGCGGATCACGCAAAAGAAGTTCACGTGATTTTAAGAGGAGGCGATTTAGGATCGAAAATGAGTAATTATTTGGTTCAAAGAATCGAGGCTGCTCCGAATGTTTTTGTACAGCTGTTTACCGAGGTAACAAAGTTAAAAGGAGAACATCATTTAGAATCTTTGATTTTAGAAACCAAAGATGGTGAAGAAATCGAAAAAGCGATCACCAATCTATTTACCTTTATAGGGGCCAAGCCAAGAACCGATTGGTTGGAGGGCTTGGTTGCTACCGATGAGAAAGGTTTTATTTGCACCGGACCAGGCATTAAACAAGAAGATTTATACTACTGCGATATTTTTAAGAAAAGACAACCGCAATCTTTGGAAACCAGTATTCCAGGATTCTTTGCTGTTGGAGATGTGCGAAAGGGTTCTGTAAAACGGGTAGCTTCGGCCGTAGGTGAAGGCTCTATGGCTATCAGCCAAGTACACCAGTTTCTGGGCGAATTGAGTGCTAGAGAAACTACCGAAGTTTAAATAGATTATTTAGGATAGGTGTTTAAAAGCGCAAATTGTTCTTCAATAGCCGATTTAAATTCAGATTTTAAAGTAGCTACTAAGTCAGAAACAGGCACCGAGTCTTCGATCATAGCTGAGCCTTGACCCGCAGACCAAATGGTTTTCCATGCTTTTGCTTCTGTGTCCAATTCTTTTCCAAAATCAATTTTTTTATCTTTTTTAAGGTCCTCTTCTGTTATGCCTGCAGCTTTTAAACTCGCCCCAAGAAAATTGGCATGCACTCCAGAGATCGCCGCAGTGTACGTAACATCACTGGCTCCCGCCTCAATAATCATTTTTTTATATTCTTCAGGTGCTTTGGCTTCATCTGTATTTATAAAACGGGTACCCATATAAGCTAAGTCAGCGCCCATTTGCATTGCGGAGGCAATATCGCGCCCGGTGCTAATACATCCAGAAAGTAAGATGGTTTTATGAAAGAATTTCTTGATTTCTGCAACTAAAGTCATCGGATTAATCGTTCCTGCATGGCCACCAGCACCCGCGGCTACAAGAATTAACCCATCTACACCGGCTTCTTGCGCTTTTTCAGCATGGCGTTTTTTGATAATATCATGAAAAACCAATCCACCATAACTATGAATGGCATCAACGACCATAGAAACTGCTCCCAGCGAAGTAATGATTATCGGTACTTGATGCTTAACACACAATTTAATGTCCGCTTCTAATCTCGGATTGGTCGGGTGAACAATAAGATTCACTCCAAACGGGGCAGCTTTTCTCCCCGTCTCTTCCTCAAATTTTTGAAGTTCCGTTTTTATTTCAATAAGCCACTCTTCAAAACCTTCACTTGTTCTTTGGTTCAAGGCAGGAAAGGTTCCCACAATGCCGCTTTTACAGCACTCGACGACTAACTTAGGTCCTGAAATTAAAAACATTGGGGCTGCCATGGCAGGTAAAGACAGCTCGTTTATGAAAGAAGGTTTGGTACTCATGTAGATGTTTTTAAGGATTTTAAAAATAACTATAAAATGTATAGCCTTTCAAAGCTAGCACATTTTAATGAGTATTATGCATGCATAGTAAAAATTCGTTAGATACTAAGTTATGCAGAATGTGAGATGGGTATGGAATTTAGTTTATTATAAGCGTAGTTTTCTTATTAATTTGCATAAAAACATAATCGAGATGACCAAAAGAGATTTTTTCAAAATTATAATCAAGCTATTCGCTTTATATTTTTTACTTCTTGTTGTTTTTAATTTTATTCCTTCTAACCTTAGATATGCGATTATTGAGTTTGAACCGATCGTAATTAAATCAGTAATAATCTCTACGCTGGTAATGGGGCTATTATTTATTTTCCTTTTAAGGAAATCGGATACTGTGATAAATGTATTAAAACTGGATAAAGGTTTTGATACTGATCAGATAGAGTTAGGAAATTTTAACGGTTTTCAGATTGTGAAGTTAGCGCTGATATTCATTGGAGGTTTTCTGTTTCTCGATTACATTCCCCAATTTTTACGGTATAGTTTTTTAGCATTCAAAAAAGAAGTTTCAATAAATGGCCCTGGTATCCTAGAGGGCTATGGTTATCGAGATCAAATGGATTATTTTCAATGGACAGTTTCGGGAATGAATTTAATTCTCGCGTATTTGATATTGACGAATTATCCTAAAATAGCAAATTGGATGACTAGAGAGAATTAAAGTTGTTAGAAGAAATATACATTTAAATTATGGAGTTATCACTTAGTATTCCCGCGTTATTGTTTCCCGCTATTTCTTTGACCATGTTGGCATACAATGCAAGATACCTAGCCATTGCAGCTTTAATTCGACAATTACATCAGAAATATCAAGAGACGGGTTCAACATCAATCGGCATACAAGTGAAACAACTTCGAACACGATTATCAATCATAAAAAACATGCAAGCCACTGCCATTTTAAGCTTTCTTTTGGCAGTAATCACGATGTCTTTGATTTATATGGAGTTTAGTTTCTGGGCAAATCTAGTTTTTAGTCTGAGCTTACTGGCATTGATTATCTCATTAATTTTATCATTTATTGAAGTACAGTTATCTACAAAATCACTTGCTGTGCAATTAAAAGATATAGAGAAATAAAAGTTAGTTCGAAGCAATGGGGCGATATTGATTTAAGACTAATGATTTCGATTTTTAATAATTCCTGTTACAATAAAAAGAATAACATTTATGGTAAGAATAAGTGCCGTAATAGCCAAAAAGTAGATAAGTGAACCCATAGATACCTTGTGTTAATTGAGATAAAAGCAAGAATACAGGGGGATATACTTAAGAGGCTAATACGCGCAAAGGGTTGCTTTTTTTGCTTTAAATATTTCTCAATCACGTATAGGTTTTGATTTTCTACTTGCCAGATAAACACCTAGTAATACCAAGACTGCGGCAACAATTTTTATGGTAGTAAGCTGATCTTGACCTGTCAAAACCGCATATAAAATACCAATTAATGGTTGAAGGTAAATAAAGGCACTTAGAGTAGAAGCTTTCAATTGAGTTAGTGCAAAAATATTAAAGAGATAAGTACAAAAGGTTGTGCCTACAATTACAAAAACGATTTTCCAAACGGCCTCAAAAGGTAAGGCAGCCCATTCAATGACCATAAATTCGTGATGCCCAAAAGGAAGGCAAATTAAGATTCCCAAAGAAAACAACCATTTCATAAAGGTAAATGGGTGATATTTCTCAATGAGTATTTTCGCGACTATCATATAAGATCCATAGAAGATAGCATTTAATAAAATGTAGAAATTACCAAGGGGAATATTCGGAGCATCTTGTCTAATTTCATTGCCAAATAAAATAAGCCCTAGTGCCCCAGCCAGACCAATCACAATACCCAAGATTTTTCGAGAAGTAATTTTTTCTTTGATCAAAATTGCAGAAAGAATTAAAACGATAATGGGTGTTACTGTAATGAGTACAGCACTATTTATTGGTGTTGACAGGGATAGGCCCTTAAAGAATGCAAGCATATTGATGCCCATACCTAAAATAGCACAAAGCAATATGCGCCGGTAATCTTTTTTATCAATAGTTTCTTTGGGTCCGAAAAAAGAAATCGCCCAAAATAAGATTGCAGCTCCGATAACACGAAGCATAATGAAACCAAAAGGCTGTACATAAGTAGGCATTACGCCTTTTGCAATACTATGATTCAACCCGTAGATAGTGGTTGCTCCAATCGCGGCTAATATGGCAAGGGTGCGAAGATTCACGAATGTATTGCAGCTTTGGCCGCGGCAACTACCTTTTTACTGTTCCCAACAAAAATTTGACCTTCAAATAATACTACAGGTCTTTTTAAAAAAGTATAATGTTGTAAGATCAACTCTTTAAAGTCGGCCTCTGAAAGTTTTTTTTCATGCAACCCTTGTTGACGAAATAGTCTAGCTCTTTTACTAAACAAGGCTTCGTAACTACCGGTTAGTTCCTTCATGCTCTCTATCTGAGTAGCGGTAAGGGCGTCCGTTTTTATGTCTTGACGTTCAAATGACGTAGGAAGTTCAAGTTCTTTAATGATACGTTGACAAGTATCACAAGTACTAAGGTGATATATTTTTCTCATTGGAAATAAGTTTCACACAAAGAAACCTAATTCTCCGCAATTGTGCTATTTTTAGCATTAGTCTCAGAACGGACATTTTATGAAAAAGATTTTAGAGCAACAAATACAAATAAGAAAAGGCTTCTACCATATTTTAAAAACCACACCAAGGGAAGAACTTCTTAAAATTCCAGATGGTTTTAATAACAATATTTGGTGGAATATAGCCCATGTAGTTTCTACACAGCAAGCATTAGTTTATGGTTTAAGTGGTCAACCTATCCAAATTCCTCAAGCACTAAAAGATAAGTTCAAGAAAGGAACCGTACCTGACGGAACTGCTACGGATGAAGAAATACAAGATGTTAAAAAGCTACTTTTTTCAACCGTTGAAAAGACTATAGAAGATTACAATGCGGGATTATTTGATGGTTACAACGCGTATACAACAAGTGCGAATGTAACTTTAAGTAGTATTGATGATGCTATAGCTTTTAATTATTTTCATGAAGGCTTGCACTACGGAAGCATCCTTGCACTGCAAAAGGCAGTAAAATTTTAGAGCCTTAAGATTTAGGCTTTTGTTTCAGATATTTTTTTACTTCCGTATGCGGCAGCACTAATTCTATAGTGCCGTCTGCAAAAGAGGCTACTTCGTAAGGATTGTATAGTAAGGTTAACCCTTTTTCAGTAAATCCTATATTTTCTGGAAGGTGAAACGAGTCATTCTCGAACATAAATCCCGTAGAATTAATTGATTCACCACGTGGAATTTGTTCTCTTTTTCTAAAAATAGATTCGGCGTACATCCGAAAATCAGCTTGATTGCTAAAGAGCTCTGAATTATCTATCTCTGCAGCTTTACTTTTCTCAAAGTTCAAAAATTGTTTGGAAGTGTATCCGTGAGCGCCACCAGTGAATAAATAGGTGTTCAAAACGATGGTTAACAAATTTTTATCTTCATAGGTAATCTCCCCTTGAATAGATGCTTCCCATTTTGTGGTTTCATCACTGTAGAGTTTCTGTAACTCCAAATAACCATTTTTAAAGGAAACTAAAGCATCTTGAACTGTTGAAACTTCAAGCTCATCATCATACAATAACAATGAGATTATTTCTTCTTCGATTGCAGTATTGATGGTTTCGGCAATCTTAGTTTTATCTAGCGCTTTAGGAATTTGTATAGTTATTTCTGGACAATTTAAGCAAGCCTCATTTGATATAGTTTGCGGTTCAAAGGTTAGTTTACTTTCGTTTTTACAACCAAGAAGTACTAGCACTAGTACTAGAAAATTAAGTAGATATTTCATTGTAGCATCAAGTAAAAATGGGGCATTATTGTATGCTTTCAAAGATAACAATACATTTGACGGTATAATTACTGATTATGAGTGAAAAAAAGTTAAAATTCAATAGTAAAACCATTCATGGGGGGCAAAAACCAGATTTGGCCTACGGCGCGGTTATACCTCCTATTTATCAAACATCAACTTACGCACAGACTACACCAGGTGGGCACAAAGGGTATGCGTATTCTCGTAGCGCTAATCCTACCAGAACGGCTTTAGAGCAATCATTGGCAAGTATTGAAAATGGAAATTACGGACTTGCCTTTGCCAGTGGATTGGCTGCTATTGATGCGGTAATCAAACTTTTGAATCCTGGTGATGAAGTGTTATCTACAAACGATTTATATGGAGGGAGTTATCGTCTTTTCAAACAGATTTTTGAAAAATATGGTATTAAATTCCAGTTTGTTGATATGCAAAATGCAAATCAGCTTGAAAAATGCATAAATGATAGCACAAAACTAATTTGGGTAGAAACACCTACAAACCCAATGATGAACATTATCGATATTAAGGCAATAGTTCATCTCGCCAAGAGGCATCATCTTTTGGTGGCAGTTGATAACACATTCGCCACGCCTTATTTACAGCTGCCTTTAGATTTGGGAGTCGATATCGTAATGCATTCTGCAACAAAATATTTAGGAGGTCATAGTGATGTAGTTGTTGGCGCATTGATTATAAATGATAGCAAGCTGGCTGATCAACTTTATTTTATTCAAAATGCAAGTGGTGCAGTTTGTGGTCCGATGGATAGCTTTTTAACACTTCGAGGCATAAAAACGCTTCATGTGCGCATGCAACGCCATTGTGAAAATGGAAAGGCGATAGCTACGTATCTAGCAAATCATCCAAAGATTGAAAAGGTGTATTGGCCGGGTTTTGAAGATCATCCCAATCATGAAGTTGCGAAAAGACAAATGAATGATTTTGGTGGAATGATTTCTTTTATTCCCAAAGGGAGTAGTTTTGAAGATGCAATTAAAATTATTGAAAAGCTCAAAATATTTACCTTGGCAGAATCGTTAGGAGGTGTAGAAAGTTTGGCCGGTCACCCAGCAAGTATGACCCATGCAAGCATTCCAAAAGAAGAACGTAAAAAGATTGGAGTACTGGATTCATTGATTCGGTTGAGCGTTGGTATTGAAGATGAAGCAGATCTGATTGCTGATTTAGAACAAGCTATTGGCTAATTATTTTATCAAATTTTTAGAATAAAGGGGCTTAAATTATAATAATAGCATAATTTTGCCGCTATATTTTAAATTCAATAAAAAACAACTTATTCCTAAGAATTTATGGACGCAAAAATGCAAGCAAAAATCGACGGATTTATGGATGAGGTCAGAACCAGAAATGGTCATGAGCCTGAATTCATTCAAGCGGTACAGGAAGTAGCCGAAACAGTTATTCCTTATATCGCCAGAAAAAAAATATATAGTGGCAAGAATATCTTGTTGCGTATGGTTGAACCAGAAAGATTGATTTCGTTTCGAGTTTCTTGGGTTGATGATAGTGGTGATATACACGTTAATAGAGGATACCGTATTCAAATGAATTCTGCTATCGGCCCATATAAGGGTGGATTACGTTTTCATCCTTCAGTTAACGCAAGTATTTTGAAATTTTTGGCTTTTGAACAAGTTTTCAAAAATAGTCTGACAACGCTGCCTATGGGTGGTGGAAAAGGTGGATCTGATTTTGATCCGAAAGGTAAATCTGATGATGAGGTAATGCGTTTTTGCCACGCCTTCATGACGGAGTTAGCAAGACATATCGGACCAAATACAGATGTTCCTGCGGGGGATATTGGCGTAGGGGCTCGTGAAATCGGTTTTCTTTTCGGAATGTATAAGAAAATGCGCAATGAGTTTACCGGTGTATTAACAGGAAAAGGCCTTTCATGGGGTGGATCAAAAATTCGACCTGAAGCAACAGGTTACGGTACCGTTTATTTTGCGCAAAGTATGTTAAAAACAAAAGGAGAGAGCTTTGGAGGCAAAACTGTAGTGATTTCTGGTTCAGGAAATGTAGCTCAATTTGCTGCAGAGAAAGTACTTCATTTAGGAGGTAAAGTAGTAACACTTTCTGATTCTAGTGGATATATTTATGATGAAGAAGGAATTGATAAAAAGAAATTAGCCTTTGTAATGGATCTCAAGAATAATAAAAGAGGTCGTATTTCAGAATATGCAAAAAAGTATAAGTCAGCAAAATTTTTTAAGGAGGGGAAAGTTTGGGATATTAAATGTGATATCGCTTTACCATGTGCTACTCAAAATGAGTTAGATGGCAAAAGTGCTAAGACCTTAATTAAAAACAAGTGTATATGCGTTGCTGAAGGAGCCAATATGCCTTCAACACCAGATGCAATACATGAGTTTGACAAAGCACGGATATTGTTTGCCCCAGGCAAAGCTTCAAATGCTGGTGGTGTTGCAACTTCTGGTTTAGAAATGTCACAGAACTCATTACGTATCAGTTGGACGCGAGAAGAAGTTGACGAGCGTTTAAAAGATATTATGGAAGATATTCATGATTCTTGTATCGAGTATGGTAAAGAGAAAGATGGGTATTGCAACTACGTGAAAGGAGCAAATATTGCTGGTTTCGTAAAAGTGGCTGATGCCATGTTAGCTCAAGGGGTTATTTAATGAACCCTTTTTACATTGAAAAATTTAACACTAAATGCCTGTGGTTTACAACTACAGGCTTTTTTTGACTGAAAATTATAGTTTTCTTCTCGGACCTAGAAATTTGTTTACATTAGTATGACTTAATTTTAGCCTGTTTTGGATACGTAAATCCTTCTGTTTTAGTATTCAATCATCATGAGTCTATGGTATTTCAAGATTAGCGATAGCGGACTTACAAAATGATAAGTCTATTTGGCTACAACTAGTTTTGATGAACTATTTTGTAATGATAACCACGAACATCATATTTTTTTCAACCTATCTTTGCATTAAACTGACCACTTAAATGCAAGTAACCACTAAAGCGATCGTACTTACTTCGTTAAAGTATGGCGACACCAGTCTCATTGCGAAGGTATTTACAGCTTCTGATGGGTTGAAATCATATTTGCTTAAAGGTGTGCTAGCTTCCAAAAAAGGGAAATTAAAAACAGCTTATTTTCAGCCCCTAACACAGTTAGAAATAGTTGCCAATCATAAAAATAAAGGAACTTTAGAAAGTATTCGAGAGGTCAAAGTAAATTATCACTATCAGACTTTACATACGGATATCACTAAAAATTCAATGACCTTGTTTTTAGCAGAAATGTTAGCGAATAGTATTCATGAGGAAGAACAGAATGAGGAACTTTTCGAATATTTAGAAGCTGCTTTTCAGTGGTTAGATGCGCACGATGAGATTGCTAATTTTCATTTACGTTTTTTGATGAATCTTACTCGGTACTTAGGTTTTTACCCAGACACCAATGTTATGCATTTGCCATTCTTCGATTTGCTTGAGGGAGAATTTACTACGTTACCTTCTTTAAATCCAGTCCTATCAGGAGAAAATCTTATTTTTTTTAAGAAGGTATTGGGCACAAATTTTGATGCATTAAGTATGATCAAAATGAATAAAAAAAACCGACAAGAACTTCTGCATTCTTTAGTGCTGTATTTTGAGCTGCATTTGCAAGGATTCAGAAAACCAAAGTCTCTTGCCATATTAAATGAAGTTTTTAGCTAATTTATATATGATACGTAGTATTATTTGTGGTATCGTACTAATGTTTTCTGTGACCCTTTCTGGTCAAAAGATCACTATTTTAGATATAGAAACTAGAGAACCTATTCTTAATGTAGCTATCTATAATTTTGATAAATCAAAAACAGCGTTATCTGACTTTGATGGTAAATGTGATGTATCTATTTTTGACCGAAATGAACGCTTGACATTCAAGCATATCAGTTATGAAGTTCGAAAATCTAGCAAAGCACAAATATTAAAACAACGAGGAAAGATATATTTGACTTTAAAGGCAGAGGAGCTTGATGAAGTTGTAATGTCAGTGTCGAAGTGGGAGCAACAAAAAAAAGATGTTCCGAATAAAATTGCCTCTATTGATGCAAGAGAAATTGCATTTACCAATCCTCAAACGGCTGCAGATTTATTGCAAAATAGTGGTAAGGTTTTCGTACAGAAAAGTCAATTGGGTGGAGGAAGCCCCATGATTCGGGGGTTTGCCACAAACCGTTTGCTTCTTTCTGTAGATGGTGTTCGAATGAATAACGCAATTTTTAGAGGAGGAAACATTCAAAACGTTATTTCTGTTGACCCCTATTCGATTAAAAATACAGAAGTAATTTTTGGTCCAGGGTCTGTAATTTATGGTAGCGATGCTATTGGCGGTGTAATGAATTTCTACACCAAAAAAGCTCAACTTTCTAGTACAGATAGCCTTGCTTTCTCTGGCAACGCAAATTATCGTTTTGCGTCTGCTAATAGTGAAAATACCACGCATGTTGATTTCAATTTTGGAAAGAAAAAATGGGCGTTTTTAACCAGTATTACCTACAATAACTTTGATGATTTAAGAATGGGAAGTAATGGCCCTAATTCTTATTTGAGAAATAGGTACGTAATTCGTCGTGATGGTCAAGATGAATTGGTGGCTAATGAAAATCCTAGAAAAGAAGTTCCTACGGGCTATAATCAGATGAATTTAATGCAGAAAATTGCTTACAAGCCTAACAATACTTGGAAATATGATTTAGGGCTTTTTTATTCAGAAACTTCAGATTTTTCTAGGTATGATCGCTTGATTCGGCCAAATGCGACTGGTGACGGTTTACGTTCTGCAGAGTGGTTTTACGGTCCACAAAAATGGTTCATGAGTAATCTTCAATTGAATAAAAAAGGAAAGGGTTTATTTTATGAGGGATTAAAAATCACTGCAGCATATCAAAGATTTGAGGAGAGTAGGAATGATAGAGATTTTCAAGATCTTATTCGAAATTCCACGGCAGAAACGGTAGACGCCTTGTCGTTGAATATTGATTTTGAGAACAAACGTATTGGTGATCTTCGACTATACTATGGAGGGGAATATATCTTTAATAGAGTTGGATCAGATGGTAGCCAAACAAATATCGAAACTAACGTGGTATCAAATGCTGCATCTCGATATCCTGATGGGGCCAGATGGCAAACGTTAGCTGGATATATAAAAGGGGAATATAAGGTAAAGCCTAATCTTACACTATTGTCAGGCTTACGCTATAGTCATGTTTGGTTAAATGCTGATTTTGATAAAACCTTTTATCCATTTCCTTTTGATAATGCAAACTTAGATAATGGTGCCTTGACAGGAAGTATTGGGTTAAGTTGGTTTCCCAAAGCAGATTTACAAATCACATGGAATGCTTCTACTGGTTTTAGATCACCCAATATTGATGATATTGGTAAGGTATTTGATTCTGAACCTGGTTCGGTTGTGGTGCCTAATCCTGATTTAGAACCAGAATATGCCTATAATACCGAACTGGGTTTACAGAAGAATTTTGCCGATAAGGTGGTGTTAAAAGGAGCCACCTTTTACACCTATTTGGTAGATGCACTGGTGCGAAGAAATTTTCTATTTAATGGAGAAACTGAAATTGAATATAACGGAGAGCTAAGTAATGTACAGGCAATTCAAAACGCCGCAAAGGCCTATGTTTATGGTTTTGAATTCGGTCTTGAAGCTTTTTTGACAGAGCATGTATCAATCAATTCGAATCTAACAATTACAAAGGGAATTGAAGAGGAGGCAGATGGGACAGATTCCCCAGGAAGACATGTTGCACCTACTTTTGGTGATTTTCATCTGATATGGAAAAATCAAAAACTTCGAGCAGATTTATTTTTCAATTATAACGGGGAAATTGCCAATAAAGATTTAGCACCTTCCGAGATTAATAAGGAATATCTGTACACCTTAGATCAAAACGGCAAGCCATATTCTCCTTCATGGTACACCCTAAACTTAAGATCTCAGTACAATATCACAAACAAGTTAAAGGGTACTTTGAGCATTGAGAATATCACAGATCAAAGATATCGACCATACTCTTCAGGAATTACAGCACCTGGGACAAATTTGATTTTGGGAATTTCATATCGACTGTAGCCAAAATGAAATAAAAAAGCCCTGATGGAAACATCAGGGCTATATTTTAAAGACAAATTAATTAGTTATTCACTTTGTCTTTAACATCTTTTGCAGCGTCTTTGGCTTTATCGGCAGCTTTATTAGCAGCGTCTTTAACATCACCAGCAGCTTCTTTTGCAGCATCTGTGGCGTCAGAACCCATTTCTTTTGCCTTATCCATAGCCTCAGAACCGGCTTCTTTAGCACTATCTACAGCGTCACCAGCAGCATCCATTGCGTCCTCTCCAGCCTCTTTGACTGAATCCGCAGCATCACCAGCAGCGTCCATGGCATCTTCTCCAGCCTCTTTTACAGCTTCACCTGCTTCTTCCATAGCCTCACCAGCTTCTTCCATTCCGTCTTTCGCTTTATCAGCAGCATCTCTACAAGAAACAAATGATACAGAAAGGGCAAGCATCAAAATTGAACTTAAAATTAATTTTTTCATGTTTATTAGTTTTAGTGTTTTATTTATAACACAAAGATATACGTATCTGTAGTTCTTTTAGATGCATTTTGTTAACAATTCACTTAGCTTAATATGTAAATATCTAAAAAACAGAGTTTTGTGATATAATTTATGTCAACTTATTTTGATTAAATCACGCTTTTTTATACCGTGTTTACGCTGTAAAATACTGATTATCTGGATCAAAATTGCTAATTTTGCAGGCTTAAATACCAGTACTAGAAGGATTTCGTATGAAGTTTGCAGAATACAACGGATTGAATTTACCAAAGGTCGCAGAAGAAGTTCTCGAGTATTGGAAAGAAAATCAAATTTTCGAAAAAAGCATCTCAAGTAGGGAAGCAAAACCCAACTATGTCTTCTATGAAGGTCCTCCTTCTGCCAATGGAATGCCTGGTATTCACCATGTTATGGCGCGCACGATTAAAGATATTTTTCCCCGCTATAAAACAATGAAAGGCTTTCAAGTGAAGCGAAAAGCGGGTTGGGACACCCATGGTCTACCCATCGAATTAGGAGTTGAGAAAGAACTTGGGATTACTAAGGAAGATATTGGAAATAAAATTTCCGTAGAAGAATACAACGCTGCTTGTAAAAAAGCGGTGATGCGATATACTGATGTTTGGAACAAAATGACCGAACAGGTAGGTTACTGGGTAGATATGGATGATCCATACGTCACCTATAAGTCCAAATATATGGAGACCGTGTGGTGGTTGTTGAAACAGATTTATGATAAGGGATTAATTTACAAAGGGTACACCATACAACCTTATTCTCCAAAGGCGGGTACTGGGCTAAGTTCACATGAATTAAATCAGCCCGGTACCTATCAAGATGTAACCGATACCACGGTAACGGCTCAATTTAAAACGATTGAAGATAGTCTGCCAGATTTTCTTCAGAACGAAGGCGATGTGTATTTCCTAGCGTGGACGACCACTCCTTGGACGCTTCCTTCAAATACAGCTTTGACGGTTGGTTCTAAAATTGATTATGTGTTGGTAGAAACATACAATCAATATACCTTCAAGCCGATGAACGTAGTTTTGGCTAAGAATTTGGTTTCAAAACAGTTTGCACAAAAATATACTGAGGTAGAGGCAAAACCTGAATTGTTAGATTATAAGACAGGAGACAAGAAAATTCCTTTTTATGTTGTAAAAGAATTTAAAGGGAAAGATTTAGTCGGTATCAAATACGAACAATTAATTGATTACGCGAAACCCTATCGTGATTCTGAAAATGCATTTCGAGTAATTTCTGGGGATTTTGTTACTACTGAAGACGGTACAGGCATCGTTCATACCGCGCCTACTTTTGGTGCCGATGATGCTCTTGTAGCAAAACAAGCTGAACCAGAAGTTCCGCCATTATTGGTTTTGGACGAGAATAAGAATCCGGTTCCGTTAGTAGATTTACAAGGGAAGTTCAGACCTGAATTGAAAGAATGGGGCGGTAAGTATGTCAAGAACGAATATTATGATAATGGTGAGGCTCCTGAGCGTTCGATTGATGTAGAAATTGCTATTAAACTTAAAGAAGAAAACAAAGCGTTTAAGGTTGAAAAGTATGTGCACAGTTATCCAAACTGTTGGCGCACGGACAAACCAATTTTGTATTATCCGTTAGATTCTTGGTTCATCAAGATTTCCGATGTGAAAGACAAAATGTTCGCTTTGAACCAAACCATCAACTGGAAACCAAAATCAACGGGAGAAGGTCGCTTCGGAAACTGGTTGGCAAATGCAAACGACTGGAATTTATCTCGGTCGCGATATTGGGGTATTCCATTACCTATTTGGCGAACAGAAGATGGCGTCGAAGAAATCATGATAGGTTCAGTTTCAGAGTTAAAGGCTGAAATGAAGAAAGCTTTAGTTGCAGGAGTACTTGAAAAAGATATTTTTGAAGACTTCGTAGTCGGTGATATGTCAGAAGACAATTACGACAAAATTGATTTGCATAAAAATATTGTGGATCAAATAACTTTAGTCTCTGCCTCAGGAAAACCGATGAAACGCGAAAGTGATTTAATTGATGTTTGGTTTGATAGTGGTTCAATGCCATATGCACAATGGCATTATCCTTTTGAGAACAAAGATTTGATCGACAAAGGAGAAACTTTTCCGGCAGATTTTATCGCAGAAGGCGTCGATCAAACTAGAGGATGGTTTTATACCTTACACGCCATTGGCACGATGGTATTTGATTCTGTAGCTTATAAAAATGTGGTCTCAAACGGACTTGTTCTTGACAAAGAAGGTAAAAAAATGTCGAAGCGTTTGGGTAACGCTGCCGATCCTTTTGAAACGATGGATGCCCACGGGGCGGATGCGACACGTTGGTATATGATTTCAAATGCCAACCCTTGGGACAATCTGAAATTTGATATTGATGGTATAGTAGAGGTAAAGCGAAAGTTCTTTGGAACGCTTTACAATACGTATTCTTTCTTTTCGCTGTACGCAAATATTGACGAGTTTAAATATTTAGAAAACGATGTTCCTTTAAATGAAAGACCTGAAATCGATAGGTGGATTCTTTCAGAACTACATTCGTTGATAAAAAAGGTTGATGAGGCCTATGCGGAATATGAACCTACAAAAGCAACACGTGCTATATCTGCTTTTGTACAAGAGAATTTAAGCAATTGGTATGTACGTTTATGTAGAAGACGTTTTTGGAAAGGTGAGTATGAAAAGGATAAAATTTCTGCCTATCAAACGTTATACACCTGCCTCGTTACTGTAGCAAAATTGTCAGCACCAGTAGCTCCGTTTTTTATGGATAGACTTTGCAAAGATCTGACGGCAGCTACCGAAAAAGAGAATTTTGAAAGTGTACATTTAGCTGATTTTCCGACTTATGATGAGTCGTTTGTTGACTCTGATTTAGAACGAAAAATGCAAAAAGCACAAACCATATCTTCTTTAGTATTATCGATACGCCAGAAAGAAAAAATCAAAGTTAGGCAGCCGTTACAGAAAATTATGATTCCTGTTTTAGACGAAAGACAGAAACATGAAATCGAAGCTGTAGCAGATTTGATTAAGTCAGAGGTTAATGTTAAAGAGATTGATTTGTTGACAGATGCGTCAGGTATTCTTGTAAAGCAGATCAAGCCCAACTTTAAAGTTTTAGGACCAAAATATGGCCAAGAAATGAAAAGTATAGCGGGCGCTGTTGCGAAGCTAAATCAGAAAGACATCCAAAAAATTGAACAAGAGGGCGAATTATCCCTTCAAATAGAGAATAAAAGTATTAATTTACGGTTACAGGATGTAGAGATCAACTCGCAAGATATTGAAGGCTGGTTAGTGGCTACATCGGGTTCTTTAACGGTGGCATTAGATGTAACAATCGATGAAAACCTCAGAAAAGAGGGAATCGCGAGAGAGTTGGTAAATCGAATTCAGAACATGAGAAAAGATGCTGGATTCGATGTAACTGATAAAATTGATGTTAAAATTTTAAAGGATGGTTTGGTTGAAAATGCGGTATCGAGTAACTTGAATTATATCAAGACCGAAACCCTTACAGCAGAACTTGATTTTAAAGAGAAATTAGAAGATGGCACAGACATTGCCTTCGATGAAGTGAAAACAAAATTATTTATTGCAAAACATTAGTAGCATGGCACAAGATTTAAAAATTAGATATCCTGATAAGGATTTGGCAGAGTTTAAAGAGCTTATTGAAGATAAAATTGAAAAAGCTAAAAGTCATTTAGAGCTTTTGAAAAGCGCCTACATGAACGATAGTAATAACGGAACCGATGATACTTCACCTACCTTCAAAGCTTTCGAAGAAGGTTCTCATACCATGAGTAAAGAGGCAAATACGCAGTTAGCCATTCGTCAAGAAAAATTTATTCGTGACTTGAAAAATGCATTGTTGCGTATTGAAAACAAAACGTATGGTATTTGTCGTGTTACTGGTAAATTAATTAATAAAGAACGTTTAAAGTTAGTACCTCATGCCACCCTAAGTATTGAGGCAAAAAACATGCAGAAATAGAACATGTTATGTTTACAATTTATAACCTGCGGAGGAAATGAACTCCGCAGGTTTTTATTTTAAATAGTATGAGGCTCTGTATTCTATTACTTTTTATGGTTAATATTTTGACACCACAAAAGGTGGTTAAAAAGTCAATTCTCAACCCTAATATTTCTAATATTCAAATTGATGGTAGAAACTGTTTCGAAATAAAAATAGAAACAAGGGATAGTGACGAGATAGCAGTAGAAGCTACTATTGATGGAGAGTATCAAAAAGATTTGATCTTAAAAATAATCGAGGCGGGTGCTACTCTATTGGTTAGTTGCGATTTTGAACAAGATTTTAAAAACCCCAATGATAAATTAAGCGCTCACAAAGTAGTTTCAATAGCCTTACATATCAAATTACCTAAGCAAAAGAAGGTTAATGTTTTTGGTAATAGTTGCAATATTACTACTGGAGGGAAATACGAAAAACTAAAAGTAACCCTAGATGACGGTGCTTGCTGGTTTAATGATGTGAATGGGGCAATCGAAGCTATTACACAGAGTGGAAATATAATAGTAGAAAGTAGGGCTGCTGATATTCTAGCAGTTAGTAAATACGGTACGGTCAAAAAGCAATCGTTACCACAAGGTAAAAACCAGTTTGTATTACAGACCGTAACCGGTAATATTGAAGTGAATAGAATAGAATAATATGACTACTTTTGCCAAATCTATAAAAAGGGAATGAACCTAAAGAAGTCTTTAATACTAATAGCTATTATCTTAATTATTGACCAAGTCAGTAAGATCTATATTAAGACCCATTTCATATTAGGAAATCAAGGTGCTTTAGAAGTTTTTAGTTGGTTTAAAATTCACTTTATTGAGAATTCTGGGGCCGCATGGGGTGCAAAGCTGAGTGATTTTTTACCAATTTCTGAATCCGTTGGAAAGCTAATTTTGACAGTTTTTAGATTATTCGCAGTCGCCGGTATTGGGTATTGGTTATACGACACTATCAAAAAGCAATCGCCTAAAACCTTGGTGCTAGCAGTTTCTTTAATTTTCGCAGGTGCCTTGGGTAATATTATCGATTCTGTTTTTTATGGAATGATCTTTGACCATAGCAATGGGCAGGTGGCAACATTATTTTCTGACGAACCTTACGGAGGTATATTTTATGGTAAAGTCGTCGATATGCTTTACTTTCCTATAATACAAGATGAGACATGGCCGGCTTGGGTACCCTATTTTGGAGGCCGTACTTTCAACTTCTTTGAACCTGTTTTTAATATCGCTGATATGGCGATAAGTACAGGGGTCGGTATCTTATTGGTTTTCAATAAAAAAGCATTTCCAAAAGATAATCAAGAATTACAGTATTCCGAAGATAGCGCGACCATTGATCACGTTTCTGAGAACGAATAGACTTGTTCTGGTGTTACACAATAATCTAAAGGAACATCGTCTTTGTTAATATCACTAATCGTATTTTCTGCATGAAATGCTGAAAGCCCTACTTTAATAATTTCATTACGGCATTGCTTTAAAAAAGTATCGTAAAATCCTTTTCCATAACCCACTCGATTTCCATTTAGATCAAAAGCTAATAAGGGCACAAATACAATATCAATCTTATTGGTAGGAATTTCAATCCCTTCGATGGGTTCTGGAACTCCCCATGAATTGGAAGCAAGTTTAGTATTATCAGTAAGTAAAATATGTTTTAACGCACGTTTCTCTGCCATTTTGGGAAGGACAATATTTTTATCTTTTCCTTGTAAAATAGACAATATGAACGAGGTATCTATTTCATTTTTTGAAGAAATTGGCAAGTAAATATGATAGTAACTACCCTCCCAAATAGGCAGTTTCAGAAGGTTATTGGCAACAGTTAAGCTAAAATGAGTTAACGCCTGTGGAGTTATATTCTTTCTTAATTCAGAATATTTTAACCGCAAATCTTTTTTCAACATATTGAATTATTAGAATTTTGCGATTGGGGCAAAAGCTAAATAATTACTCTTTTATAGATACGGCATAGTAGATTTTAATAAAGAGCATTAAAATTACGTAGGTGGCTATAATTATAAAATATTTGTCCATGTTTTTGGTTGATTTTGATGGCTAAATATATACAAAAAAAACCTATCAAGTGTACTTTTTTATCGATGAACTACACGTTTTATTTAAAAAATTAACTTTTTAGTGATGCGTGGTGGTGTTTATATCTTCTAATTATTTGAAAAACAGAATATTAGAAATAGGGGTCTACTTTTACAATAGAAGAAAATTTTTAGATTAATTTTTAAGCAGGTTAGAAGATTCCCAAATTTGTAATTGAAGGGTAGCGATTAGATTCATTAATATGTACAATTTAACCTACGTTAAATAATTCAAAATATATAAAGGTTCTTCAAAAACGTGGTAATTTAACATTCAGAAATAAACACTGAAAACCTCTTGACAATACATGTCTTTATTACCTATTGAAATACAACTTCAAACGCTTCCAAATAATCCAGGGGTGTATCAGTTTTATGATACTGCCGACAAAATTCTTTATGTCGGTAAGGCAAAAAATCTGAAGAAGCGAGTGTCCTCTTATTTTACTAAAAATCATGAGTATGGTAAGACAAGAGTTATGGTTAAGAAAATTGTAAGGATTAATCATATCGTAGTGCCCACAGAGTCAGATGCACTGCTCTTAGAGAATAACCTTATTAAAAAATATCGACCCAGATATAATGTGCTACTTAAAGATGATAAAACATACCCTTGGATATGTATTAAAAAGGAGCGTTTTCCAAGAATCTTTCCGACTAGAAAACTAATCAAAGACGGTTCGGAGTACTTTGGCCCGTATACCAGTATGAAAACGGTCAGAACCCTACTAGATCTTGTAAAGAGTGTTTATCCTCTTAGGACGTGCAATTATGATCTATCTGAAGAAAAAATACAAGGAGATAAATATAAGGTTTGTTTAGAATACCATTTGGGAAACTGCAAAGGTCCGTGTGTTGGGTTACAAAGTGCCGAAGAATATGATAGACAGGTAGCTGATATTAGAGACATTATTAAAGGGAATTTTAAATCTTCTGTCCATTATTTTAAGGGTCAAATGAAAGCTTTAGCCGAAGAGATGAAGTTTGAAGAAGCGCAGCAAATCAAAGAAAAGATTGATGTTCTTGAAAACTACCAAGTGAAAAGCACGATCGTAAATCCTAAAATTAATAATGTTGATGTTTTTTCGATTATATCTGACGAAGCTTTTGCCTATGTGAACTTCCTTCAACTTTCACACGGTTCAATCACACGTTCACATACCCTCGAAATAAAAAAGAAGCTTGACGAAAAGAATGATGAATTACTACAGCTAGCTATTGTCGAGATCAGAGAGCGTTTTAAATCTGAATCTAAAGAATTGTATTTGCCTTTTAAAGTTACCGTTGAACCACATCTTAAAATAACAGTGCCACAACTTGGAGACAAGAAAAAAATATTAGACCTATCAGAGCGAAATGCAAAGTTTTTTAGGCAAGAACGGTTCAAACAAATTATGATTATCGACCCTGATCGCCATACCAAACGAATTATGGCGCAAATGAAAACAGACCTTCGTTTATCGACTGAGCCTCGACATATTGAATGTTTTGATAATAGTAATATACAAGGAAGCAACCCAGTTGCTGCCTGCGTTGTCTTTAAAGATGGGAAGCCTTCAAAAAAAGAGTACAGACACTATAATATAAAAACAGTAGATGGTCCCGACGATTTTGCGTCGATGGAAGAAGTGGTTTACAGGCGGTATAAAAGGCTTTTGGCTGAAGAAGAACCTTTGCCTCAGCTTATCGTTATCGATGGTGGCAAAGGGCAATTATCTTCTGCCTTGAAAAGCCTTAACGCGTTGGGTTTGAGAGGTAAAATTGCTATCATTGGTATCGCAAAACGACTGGAAGAAATCTATTTTCCTGGAGACTCCATTCCGCTTTATTTGGATAAAAAGTCAGAAAGCTTAAAAATTATTCAGCAGCTTCGAAATGAGGCGCACCGTTTTGGTATTACTTTTCATAGAAATAAAAGAAGTAAAGCAGCAATTAATTCAGAGCTTGAAAGTATTGACGGAGTTGGAGAAAAAACAATCCAAGAATTATTAAGAGCTTTTAAATCTGTTAAACGAGTAAAAGAAGCGACTGTCGAAAATTTAGCTAAAACTGTTGGATTGTCGAAAGCCAAAAAAATTTATGAAACATTTCATCAGAAATAGAGACGAACAACTAAGATGGTAAAAAGAATACTCTTCATTTTATTACTTCTAGCCATGGTAAGTGGATCCGCTCAAAATACTCCAAGTGCTAGGCAGGCTAAAGTTGGCGTTGTCTTAAGCGGGGGTGGAGCAAAAGGGATGGCGCATATCGGTGCTCTGAAGGTAATTGAAGAAGCCGGTGTTAAGATTGATTATATCGGTGGCACAAGTATGGGTGCTATTATTGGCGCTTTATATGCTTCAGGTTACTCAGCAACAGAATTAGATTCTATTTTTAGATCTACAGCATTTAATAGGCTCATTCAAGATAATTTACCTAGAAGTGCAAAAACTTTCTATGAGAAGGAAGATTCTGAACGCTATGCCTTAACCTTGCCCTTTGACAAGTTTAAAATTTCAGTTCCGACTGCTTTCTCTGGTGGGCAAAATATTTACAACGAACTTGTACGTTTGCTCTATCATGTCAAAGACGTTAATGATTTTAGTAAGCTTCCAATTCCCTTTGTCTGCATAGCAACTGATGTTGAAACAGGTGAAGAAGTAACCTTGAATACAGGGTATTTACCTGAAGCAATTATGGCCAGTGGAACTCTGCCTTCACTTTTTGAACCTGCAACAATAGATGGCCGCGTACTCATTGATGGTGGTGTAGTAAACAATTACCCTATTGAAAAGGTAAAAGCAATGGGCGCAGAGGTAATCATAGGAATTGACGTACAACATGGCCTCTCAAATCGGGAAGCCTTGTCATCAGCAACAGAAGTTCTCCTTCAGATCAATAATTATAGAACTGTTGCCGATATGAAAGAGAAATCAAAGCAAACAGATATTTATATCAAACCAGATATTTCAGACTATACCGTGCTCGATTTTGATCAAAGAAACGCAATTGTTATGAAGGGGGAAAGCGCCGCGAGAGATAGGTATAGTGAATTAAAAAAACTATCAATAAATAAAAATAAGGAAGAAGACACGCAAGTTAATATCATTGAAGCAAAAGATACAATTATTGTAAATCGTTTGGTGGTATCAGGTAGTAATAAAAATTATTCTAGAGGTTACGTTAAAGGTAAATTAAGGTTTAATCTGGGGGATAAAATTGTATTTAAAAAATTGCAACAAGGAATAAGTAATCTCGCGGCTACAGGCAACTTTCAAACCATTCGATATCAACTCGTTTCAAATGGTTTAGGTGAAGATTTGATTCTGAAACTAGACGAGAGTCCCAATAAAACTTTTATCAGACTAGGAGCGCACTATAATGATTTATACAAGAGTGCAGCAATGCTCAATTTGACAAGAAAGAATTTTTTAATGAAAGATGATGTAGCTTCTTTTGACTTTATTTTAGGAGATAATTTGCGTTATAATCTAGAATATTATGTAGATAAAGGCACCTATTGGAGCTTTGGATTTAATTCGAGATTCAACGATTTTGAGAAGGAGATTGATTTTGATGTAATTCGCAGTAACTATGATGTTCAAAATGTAGGGAATGTAAATAATATTAATCTTGGTGTTACTGATTTTACAAATCAGTTTTATCTACAAACAGTATGGCAAGAAGAGTTTGCTTTTACTATGGGTTTAGAATATAAGTTTTTAAAATATAGCACAAGAACTTTGGCCCAACTTGAAGGTCAAAATGAAAATGCGCTGATGGAATTAAGTATGGATCGTAGTGGGAGAACGCTTTTCGAAAGAAGCAATTATTACAGCACTTTCGGGAGACTTACTTTGGATACTTATGATGATAAATATTTTCCTTCTAAGGGACTTTTCTTTAACGGAGATTTTCATTTCTACGTTTTATCATCAGACTTCAACAACAATTTTAAAGAATACTCTATAAGTAAAGCCCGAATTGGAACTGCTTTTCCGATTTTTAAAAATCTCTCATTGAATATTGAAACGGAAGGAGGGTTTAAGTTAGGTACTTCTAACGTAACATCGTTTGATTTTGTTTTAGGGGGGTATGGCACTAATTTGATTAATAACTTTGTTCCATTCTTGGGCTATGATTTTCTATCACTTCCTGGTAATAGTTACGTCAAAGCATATGGCAGATTAGATTTTGAAATCGCTCCTAAAAACCACTTGTTATTTGCAGCTAATTTTGCAAATGTTGATGACGATATTTTTCGCACGGGAGAATGGTTTACAGAACCTACGTACTCAGGCTATGCCTTCGGTTACGGTTTAGAATCATTTTTGGGTCCTGTTCAGGTACTCTATTCTTGGTCGCCAGAGTTAGATAACGGTAATTTCTTTTTTAGTGTGGGGTATTGGTTTTAGTATATTTTAGATTTGAACTAAGCCTATGAAATCAATACTAATGATGCCAGTTATTTTTACGATATTTGTACATCTGTACGATTAATATGATACAATTCAGAGTTGATATAACTGCCCATCTTAGGGCAATGTGGTAGATTCCATATTTTCTAATACCCGCTTTTTGGCGGAAGTTCTTTCGTTAGTTTACTTAATAAAAGAAAAGTATTCAAGTTCAATTCTAAAAATAGTAGCATGGCAGCAGAAATTAAAAACCTCAAAGATTTAAAAAATACAGAGTACTCCCTTAAAAAGTTATTCAAAGAAGCAGAAGATTTTCTACCCCTTTTAGGAACCGATTATGTTGAACTCTATGTGGGTAATGCAAAACAATCTGCTCATTTTTACAAAACTGCATTTGGTTTTCAATCAGAAGCCTATGCAGGCCTTGAAACAGGTTTAAAAGACAGAGTTTCTTATGTTTTAAAACAAGATAAAATTCGCCTCGTGCTTACCACGCCGCTGACAGAAGGTGGTGAAATTAATGAACACATTGATAAACACGGCGATGGTGTCAAAGTAATGGCGCTTTGGGTAGAAGATGCAACCAAAGCTTTTGAAGAAACCACAAAAAGAGGAGCAAAACCATATATGAAGCCTACTCGTGAAGAAGATGAAAATGGGTATGTGGTTCGATCTGGCATTTACACTTACGGTGAAACGGTTCATATTTTTGTGGAGCGAAATAATTATGATGGAATCTTCTTACCAGGATATCGAAAATGGGAATCACACTATAATCCAGATCCAGTAGGTCTTAAATTTATTGATCATATGGTAGGAAATGTTGGTTGGGGTGAAATGAATCAATGGTGTAAATTTTACGGAGAAGTCATGGGCTTTGCCCAAATCGTCTCTTTTGTTGATGATGACATTGCAACTGAATATACTGCTTTGATGAGCAAGGTGATGAGCAATGGTAACGGTCGCGTGAAATTTCCAATTAATGAACCCGCTAAGGGGAAAAAGAAATCTCAAATAGAAGAGTATTTAGATTTTTATAATGGTCCGGGTGTTCAACATTTAGCTTTAGCAACCGATGATATTGTCGCAACCGTATCAGCGATGCGAGATAGGGGAGTGGAATTTTTGTATGTTCCAGAGGAGTATTATGACGATTTATTAGATCGGGTTGGCGATATTGACGAAGATGTGGAAGTGCTTAAAAAGCATGGAATTTTGATTGACAGAGACGAAGAAGGCTATCTTTTGCAGCTTTTCACTAAAACAATTGTTGACCGTCCAACGCTCTTTATTGAGGTTATTCAAAGAAAGGGTGCTCAGTCTTTTGGTGTGGGCAATTTCAAAGCACTTTTTGAAGCCATTGAAAGAGAACAAGCACAGCGTGGAACCTTATAAAACGTACATTTTCTTAACAACTTCCTAATTTTCTACTAAGAAATATAAATTACTGTTAAGAGATAAGTTAAAGTACGTTAAATGCGATATCAGCATTGAATATATACATTAAATTTACTTCAAGTAAGGGGTGGTTCCCTTACAACTTTAAGTATTGGTTTTTCATAATTTAAAGTTTGGTTGGTTATTTAGGAAAAGCCCAGTTTGAATAGCTGGGCTTTTTTTGTTTAGTATAGCAACAATACTTTGGAATAAATTTTGTTTAAGTAATAGTAAATAAGGTAAACTGGTAAAGACATTTACTACTTTTACTATAATTCTTTAACGCTATGAGAATATTTTTACTTCTGCTTTTATTAAACTTTGGTTTCTTAAGCTTTGGGCAAGAAGCTCAATCAGACGCGCTTGCCTACAATACAACATATCATAATACCACAAAATCTTTAAAATCTAAAAAGAAAAAAGAATCTACTTTTAAGGCTGGTGAATGGTTGAAATTCAGAATGCACTACGGAGCACTTAATGCTAGTTATGCTACACTTCACGTAAAATCAGATAAGATTAATGGTGTGCCTGTTTATCATGTTGTTGGAAAAGGTAAAACTACAGGCTGGGCTAGTATTTTCTTTAAAGTAGATGATACCTATGAAAGTTACTTTGGAAAAGAAGATGGAAGGCCATATAAGTTTGTTCGCAAGATTGATGAAGGAGGATATAAGAAAGATTTAGAAATAAACTTTGATCACGAAGAAAAAAAAGCTGTTCTGAATGATAAAAAGAATAAGAAGAAAACAAAGTTTGACTTGCAGGATAGCATACAAGATTTAATATCTGCTTTTTATTATTTGAGAAATAACTATGATGCAGATAGTTTAGAGGTGGGTAAATCAATAACCATGAAAATGTTATATGATGATGATGGCATTTTCAATTTTAAACTAAAATATTTAGGCAAAGAGATTCTTAAAACCAAGTACGGTAAAGTTGAATGTCATAAGTTTAGGCCTTTTGTGCAATCAGGTAGAGTTTTTAAAGAACAAGAAAGCCTTTCTTTGTGGGTAAGTGCCGATGATAATAGAATTCCTATTCGTATAAGTGCTGAATTAGCTGTGGGTGCGATCAAGGCAGATATTGATGGTTACAATGGACTTAAGCACCAGTTTAAAATCATAATGGATTAGGTTTATATGCTAAAACAAGTGATTCCCCTAAGTATCTTTTAGAAATTCCTCTTTAAAAAATCTTTGTGTAGCTTTGAATTCATATATGAGGTTTGCCTGATAACATAAAATTAAATTGGGTGAGCAGAAACTTCTTAAAATGAAAAACAAAGAGAAGATTGATTCTCAAATCTTAAAGCTCGAAGAAAAATACAAAGATTCAGGGCAAGATCTAAGTTCTTATTTAGACGGTTTATTATACCAGCGATATTTAACATATTGGGAGTATATTCACCTTGACACTTTACTCAGTCTTCAGGTGCCTAGAACTTATTTTCCTGATGAAGAAATTTTCATCATGTACCACCAAATTACTGAACTATACTTTAAGCTCATTTTACACGAGCAGAAGCAATTAGTCGATGATAAATCTCAAAATATAGACTTCTTTATAGAGAAAGCTCGACGTATTAATAGTTACTACCAAGCGCTTATTTCATCTTTCAGCATTATGATTAAAGGTATGGAGCGTGAGCAGTTTCTTCAGTATCGAATGGCGCTGCTGCCAGCGAGTGGTTTTCAGTCCGCTCAGTATCGAATGATTGAAATTTATGCTACTAGTATGGAGAATCTTGTTCATCATACAGAACGTGATCGTTTTTCTAAGAAAAATACAATAGAGGAATTATATGAACAAATTTATTGGAAAAAGGGAGCAACAGATGTAAGCACTGGTGAAAAAACACTGACGCTAAAGCAATTTGAATATCGATACACCCCAAGACTTATTAGAATTGCTAAACAAGTGAAAGACAGTACCATTTGGGATAAATTCTTACAATTGAAACCAGAAAACCAAGATAATAAAGAGCTGATTGAAGCGTTAAAGACATTAGACTTAAATGCTAATGTGAATTGGCCGTTAATGCATATGGGCTCAGCGCATAGATATTTGGCTAAAGACAAAAAGCAGATTAACGCAACTGGGGGTACGAATTGGAAAGAATACTTACCTCCAAGTTTTCAAAAAGTGATATTCTTTCCAGAATTGTATACCAAAGAAGAGTTAAATAATTGGGGAAAGCAATGGGTAGACCATATCTTTAATCCTGATAAAGTATAAGATTAAAATGAATAAAGTCTGGGGCATCCTTTTACTAGCCATTGTGCTGGTCTCTTGTAATGAGCAAAAACCTTCTGAGAAAGAAGAGACTACTAAAAAAGAATCTAAAATTGCGGCCGTAGAGGTTATTGAAAAGCCAATTACTGAATTCGGGTTCAATCTTAATGATTTTACCGTGCAGCACGATACGGTGCGTAGAGGTGATAGTTTTGGTGAGTTGATGTTACAACACAAAGTTGACTACCCCAAAATTGCTAGAATATCTCAAGATTTTAAAGATACGTTCGATGTTCGAAGAATTCGAGTAGGAAAACCTTATATGATCTTAAAATCAAAGGATACTACTCAGGGAGCGCAAGTTTTTATTTACGAAAATGACCCTATCAACTATACAGTAGTTGATTTGCGAGATAGCGTTTCGGCCTATCGAAATAAAAAAGAAGTTAAATATGTTGAACGTGAAGCTTCAGGTATTATTGAATCTTCGCTTTCAGAAGCTATTCTCGCCCAAGGAATTGATTATAATGTCACTAATAATTTATCAGAGGTTTATGCATGGACGATTGATTTCTTTAGGCTTCAAAAGGGAGATAAGTTCAAAGTTATTTATAAAGAAAAGTATATTAATGATTCAATCTATGCAGGAGCAGAACCTATAGAGGCCGCCTACTTCGAACATAATGGCAGACCAATTTATGCTTTTGCCTATGAGAATGACTCATTAAAAAACATTGTAGATTATTTTGATGAAGATGCCAATAATCTCAGAAGAACTTTCCTTCGAGCTCCAGTGCAGTTTAGTAGAATTTCATCTCGCTATAATTTAAAACGAAGAATACGGTACTATGGTAATCGCATTCGACCTCATAAAGGAACAGACTATGCAGCACCGAGGGGAACACCCATTTTGGCTACTGCCGATGGTACGGTGACCGAATCTACTCGTAGAGGTGGTAACGGAAAGTATGTGAAGATTCGCCATAACGGAAAATATAGTACTCAGTATCTTCACATGAGCAAACAGAATGTAAAAAAAGGTCAGTTTGTACGTCAAGGTGATGTTATTGGTTGGATAGGAATGACTGGAAATACTAGTGGTCCACATGTGTGTTATCGTTTTTGGAGAAATGGTAGACAAGTCGACCCATTAAAAGAAGAACTTCCGAAGGCCGAACCTTTAGCTGAGTCTTTACAGCCTGAATATTTCGATTATATCTATCCGATTAAAGATCAGTTAGACTGTATGATCTATCCAGAGAAACCTATAGAGGAAGAAGAGGAAGATTTAGTAACGTTAAATCAATAAGCATCTTTAAGCTTTTGAAATGATTCCGAAATCTCGGGATTATCCCCTATTTTTGCACCTTTCGAATCCGTCAATATACGGATACAACAAAGCTGTAAATTTTAAAGTTTTCAAATGTCATTACAAAACGTCAACCCAACCACCACAAATGCTTGGAAAAAACTTGCTGTACACCACTCCAATACAAAATCAAAACACTTAAAAAGTCTTTTTGAAGCAGATGCGGACAGGGCAGGTAAGTTTTCCTTACGATGGAATGACTTTCTAGTAGATTACTCTAAGAACAGAATAGAGGAAGATACTCTCAGCTTGTTAATGCAATTGGCAGACGAAGTTCACTTAAAAGATGCGATTCAGAAGTATTTTAAAGGAGATGCGATAAATCAAACAGAAGGTAGAGCTGTGCTTCATACTGCTTTGAGGGCGAAGAAATCTGATACGGTTATAGTAGATGGCAAAAATGTCATTTCTGAAGTATATGAGGTCAAACAAAAGATAAAAGACTTTACAGAAACTATTATTTCAGGAAATGCAAAAGGGTATACTGGTAAGCCTTTTACTGATGTTGTAAACATCGGAATTGGCGGATCTGATTTGGGCCCAGCGATGGTTACAGAAGCGTTGAAGTTCTATAAGAATCATTTAAAAGTTCATTTTGTAAGTAATGTTGATGGAGATCATGTGTATGAAGTTTTGAAAGAACTGAACCCAGAAACAACGCTATTCGTGGTAGTTTCTAAAACCTTTACTACTCAAGAAACTTTAAGCAATGCAACAACGATAAAAAAATGGTTTTTAAAAAGCGCCTCTCAAGACGATGTTGCAAAACATTTTGCCGCTGTTTCGACGAATGCCTCCGCAATTGCTGAATTTGGTATTGACCCTAATAATGTTTTCCCGATGTGGGATTGGGTAGGGGGTAGATTTTCACTTTGGAGCGCTGTTGGGCTTTCTATTGCATTAGCAGTCGGTTTTGAAAATTTTGATGCGCTATTGATGGGGGCAAATGAAATGGATGAGCATTTTAAGAATGAAGATTTTGATCAAAATATTCCAGTTGTTTTAGCACTCTTAAGCATATGGTATAACAACTTTTATAATGCCGAAACGGAAGCCATCATTCCATATACGCAATATTTGAGTAGGTTCTCAGCCTACTTACAACAAGGTATAATGGAGAGCAATGGAAAGAGTGTTGATAGAGATGGTGAACGAACTGCATATCAAACTGGCACTATCATTTGGGGAGAACCAGGTACAAATTCACAACACGCCTTTTTTCAATTGATTCATCAAGGTACAAAATTGATACCTGCAGATTTTATAGGTTTTAAAAATTCCCTTTATGGTGATAGTGATCATCACAATAAGTTAATGGCAAATTTTTTCGCGCAAACTGAAGCGTTGATGAATGGCAAAACAGCTGATGAGGTTCGGCAAGAACTTGAGGCTAAATCTATGAGTGAAAGCGAAATTGAAAAGCTTCTTCCCTTTAAGATCTTTGAAGGAAACAACCCAACTAATACGATATTAATTGACAAGCTTAGTCCTAAAAGTTTAGGATCGCTAATTGCCTTATACGAGCACAAGATTTTTGTACAAGGTGTGCTCTGGAATATTTTTAGCTATGATCAATGGGGAGTTGAGTTAGGAAAGCAATTGGCAGGTACTACGCTAAAGGATATTCAAAACTCCGAAATCAGTAATCATGATGGCTCTACGATGCAACTACTGCAATCTTTTAAGAGTTGAAATAACATTCTTGTAATTCTTAACAACGTCTAATAACTTACAGCGTTTCAAGACGCACGCATTGCCAATTTTAAGTTAAATTTGCCCTGACTAATTTAACGTTGCCTTAACGTATACGTGCTTCAATTTCAGCACATTTGCAGCGAATTCAAGAAACTAACTTAAAACGAGAACACATGAGACAGAAGTACTTTGCACTAGTTGCGTTTTTTATAACGGCTTTTGCATTTTCGCAAGGTGTTACCACATCAGCTATTGGTGGTCAGGTAACAGACAACACAGGAGAACCTCTTTTAGGGGCAAACATAGTAGCAGTTCACACACCTTCAGGAACTACTTATGGGGCTATTACAGATTTTGATGGGTATTA
>CALHCJ010000215.1 GCA_937936275.1 uncultured Flavobacteriaceae bacterium | reverse complement strand
TTCTGCACACGCAACAACCCCAAATATGGGACAAGGTGCTTGCCAGGCTATTGAAGATGCTTTTGTACTTTCAGAATGTTTAGATAAATACGACATTGATTACGCATTTTCGGAATATCAAAAATTAAGATTGCCAAAAGCCCATCGAGTAGTTAAAGCAAGTTGGATGGTTGGAAAAATGGCACATCTTAAAAACCCAATGCTAATTGGTTTGCGTAATCAAGTGTTAAGATTAACGCCTCCTTCAATAAATAGAAAACAGAATGAACAAATTTTTCAATTGTCAGAAATATGATAACAACAATATTATCCATTACATTATTAACCATTTTCACTTTACTAAGTTTGATACATTTTTATTGGCTTTTTGGTGGAAAATGGGGATTAGAACAGGTCATTCCAATAAAAGAGAATCAAACGAATACGCTTTCAATTCCAAAATTTGCAACTTTAATAGTAGCTCTAGTTTTACTTCTATCGGGTCTTCTTTATCTATTGAAATCTGGACTCGTAAATATTCAAATTCCAAATTGGATACTGAATTACGGATATTGGATAATACCTTCTATTTTTGTTATGAGAGTCATTGGAGATTTTAAATATGTTGGGTTTTTAAAAAAAATGAAGGATACTGAATTCGCTAAAGCTGATTCAAAATGGTTTATCCCTTTATGTTTGACAATTGGAATATTTGGAATACTGATACAGCTTATGAATAAATAACTAGTGGTACCAATATATATTGAAATAGGGCGATAATTGCTTAATCTAAGGGTTGTACTTTTTTGCAAAATCCAACATATTTTTAATTTGTATTTTCGTAGCGTTTTAAAATAAATGGAAAATATAGCTAAGTGTAAATCACAAAGTAAATGCGTATCAACTGACCTACTTTTCATATACTAAGCGCTAGCAAATATTAAAAACGACAAATGAAAAGAATTAACCTACTATTCGTCCTTTTCTTAGGCTGTACGCAACTATTTTCTCAATCTGATATATATAACGTAAATCAAATTGAAATAAAAAAGACCTATGAGGAAATTAGTCCAATTGGAAAATATAGATATGACAGTATATCATACGAAAACGCTAGAAATCAAAAGAAGTACATTTTTGAGACATTCAATTATAAAAGCGATGGATTGGAAATAAGCGGTTATTTGTGTCGGCCAAAGAAAACGATTGGTAAGAAGGTTCCCGTAATTATATACAATAGAGGAGGTACGGGAAATTTTGGAAGATTGTCTGAAGAAGATTTACCCGATTTTTACTGGCTTGCAAGAAATGGGTTTGCCGTTTATGCTTCCAATTACCGCTTTGTTGGAGATATGGGAAAAATAGACCAATCAGGAGGCGATGATATCAATGACGTTGTTAATCTCTATGAAATAATAAAGAGAATTGATTATATAGATAGTAGCAATGTTTTTATGATGGGGGTTTCGAGAGGTGGAATGATGACATACCAAAGTCTAAAAAAAATTAAGATTAATGCGGCGGCGGTTATAGGTGGTGTTGCGGATCTTAAGTTACAAGCCATCCAAAGGCCTATATTTATAAGTGGTTGGTCAGATTTAGACGAAGAGTATAATTATAAAGGATTAGCCAATATTTTACCTGAATTCAATAAAAACAGTGAAAAATATCTCAATGAACGCTCTGCAATAGAATGGGCGGATGAAATAAATACACCCCTTTATATTTTACATTCTAGACAAGATGGAAGAGTATCTGTAACTGGAGCAATTAAGCTCGTGCAGCAACTTGATTTTTATGGTAAAGAATATAAATTTAAAATATACGATAGAAAAAGTCACGGTTTGCCCTATTCAAAATTTGATTCATTTGAAGAAATAATCGGATGGTTCAAAAGCCACATAAAATAACTTTTGCTAACAATAGCGAATATGCATGACTTACTTCCTAAACGGAAATCATGCGTAAAAAGCTATCATTAGGTTCAGCTTCATCGTATATCAGACAAACCTTAGTCCGACCGTTAGACAGAATTAAAAAGCAAATATGAAATTGATGAGGCATTTATTATTTATAACTTTCTTTATTGGATTAACAACTCAATGTTTAGCCCAGGTTCAAAAAGATACTTTGAGTGTTTTATTTGTTGGAAACAGCTACACATACTATTCCAATATGCCTCATCTGGTTTCTCTGATTTCAGATAGTACTAAAGTTAAATTAATAACCTCGAAAAGTACTGCTGGTGGGGCCAAATTAAGCGACCATTGGTACGGTAATAAAGGACTTAAATCAAAAGAAGCAATAAGCAATGGAGAATACGATATAGTTGTATTGCAAGGACAAAGTAAGGAAGCTGTTAAGGAAAAGGAAGAATTTCTCAAATACTCTAAGAAATTATCTGACCTAGTTAAAGCTTCTGGTGCAAAACCTTACTTATATGTCACTTGGGCTCCACAAAAAATCCCACAGCATCAAAAAACAATAACAGAAACGTTTCAACAAGCATCAAAAGCAAATGATTGCGGACTGGTTATGGTAGGAGATGCTTGGAAATTAGCTCAGACTTTAAGACCAGATATTCAATTATTTTTGCCAGATGGTAGTCATCCTACAGATTTAGGAGCATTTTTAACGGCTTGTGCCTTTGTAAACACTTTTTCGAAAGAACTACCTAAAAATCTACCTGATAGGTTTTTTATAACTGATTCCGAAGGAAAAGAAGTTATGATCTTTAGGGAGAATTCTTTAGATATTAGCTTTTGCTTAAAAGTGATTCAAAGTTTATAAAAACAATGCCTAACAACGTTCTCATGCAATAACGACTGAATTTCCTAATTGCAAGTGCTCTGCAATTTGCTATCTTTCGGTTTCGGCGGATAAGTGTGTTTGATATTTTTATTTTGTACATGATCTACAAGCGGACCGCCATAGATGCCCCATGCCTGAGAAGTATGATCATCAGAAAGTATAAATAAAATGTTTGGTTTTTCAATCGGGTTTGAAATTTCTTGGCTCATAGCCCTATTCCAAATAAAAAGAACAACAATGAGACTTATGGTTGCTCTATTTTCATAAATTTTTAGTGCTAATATCCCGTATTCAAGATACTAAAGAAATTCTACACACAAGTACGGGTTAAGCTTTCAAACGAATAAATCTGCCATTCATCTGAAACCCATACTTACTTGATACTATTTAGCGTTTTCAATAGCTCAAAACCAATTTAAAACCTTCTCTATGGAAAATTCTCAAATACCCCACACTCCTGTTGTAAGTCAATTAACGGATGAAGTTAGGGTCGCTTTTTACAAAAAAACATATGCGCACTTGGCTGGTGCTGTGCTTCTATTCATTTTGGTAGAAACACTTTTCTTTCAGGTTGATAGCATTCTTAATTTTGCATTATCACTTACCGATGGTGCCAGTTGGTTGCTTATGTTAGGCGGATTTATGTTGGTGACGAACTATGCAGAAAAATTAGCCTTAAAAAGTGATAATACCAATATGCATTACGCAGGTTTGATATTATACGTAATTGCAGAAGCCTTTATCTTCATTCCAATGATTTTTATTGCCATGATGATGGCAGAAGATGGTGCCTTTAGTATTTTAAATCAGGCTGCTGTATTAACCTTATCATTATTTACAGGGCTTTCGGCGGTAGTTTTTATTACTAAAAAAGATTTCTCTTTTCTGAAATCAGCCCTCACTATTGCTGGTTTTATTGCCTTAGGGTTAATTGTTGCTGGCATTTTATTTGGATTTAATCTCGGATTATGGTTTAGTGCAGGAATGGTCATTTTGGCGTCGGGTTCTATTTTGTATCAAACTTCAAATATGATTCATAAGTATAATGAAAATCAATATGTTGCAGCATCTTTAGGCCTATTCGCATCCTTAATGTTATTATTCTGGTACATTTTGAGTATTCTTTCAAACGACTAGAACTGAGCATCTATAAAATATTAAAGTCCTGATATATCATCAGGACTTTTTTTGTTTTAGGAATTTAGTACTTTCATATCGCATTTATAAAACAACTTATGAAAACAATACTTCCGCTTGTAGTTCTTCTTCTAACTTTCTCTTGTAAAACAACAAAACCTACAGCAACAGATGATGTTGCTCAAATTCGTTCTATTCTTTTGGCACAACAAAAAGCGTGGTCTGATAATGATTTGGAAGGATTTATGTCTGGATATTGGCAATCTGATGAACTTACCTATTTCAGTGGTGGAAAAATCACTAAAGGATGGAACACCACCTTAGCAAATTATAAAAGAAACTATCCTTCTAAAAAGGAAACTGGAGCATTAAACTTTGAAATTGCTAATATTACGAAGATCAATAAAGATGCCTACTGGGTCATGGGAAGCTATTTTTTGACACGTTCTGCTGGTGACGCTAACGGAACGTTTATGATTGTCTTCAAAAGGATTAATGGAGAATGGAAAATTATTGGAGATTCTTCGTGCTAAGGTATTGTTTTAGCTCAGAAAAAAATTTAGAATTTTCTTTGCGGATGAAAAGGAGCAATATCCATTGAAGGTTTAGTACCACAAATAATTTCAGAAACCAATTTACCCGTTGCCGGACCCAGACTCCAACCCATCATTGCATGGCCTGTAGCAAAAGTTAAGTTTTTTATTTGCTTCGATTTTCCGATATACGGAAGCCCATCAGGAGTAACTGGGCGCATACCTGTTTTAGCATCTTCCTTTTCAGCAGGAGTAATCTCTAAATTGGGATAAAACTTTTTGGCCCCGTTCGCAATAGCAGCGACGCGCTCTTTTCTAATTTTATCATTGATTCCTGAAAATTCCATCGTACCCGCAAAACGCGTGAAACCTTGCATTGGCGTAACTGCCATATTCGATTCCATTAAAATAGCAGGCATGGTAATCCCTGTAGGTCTTGAAACATTAATTCTGTAACCTTTGCCAGCTTGCAGTGGTAATGTAATATTAAGCATTTTTGAAAGTGCTCCGCTCCACGAACCTGCTGCCAAAATAACTTCATCAGGCGAATAGTTTTCTTTGGATGTTTGTATTTTAGAAACCTTTCCGTTTTGTAAAAAAATATCAATGACTTCTTCATTCGTTCTTATGAATACTCCAACCGACTTGAGATAATTGAGCATCTTAGGCATAATTTCAGTAGGTGTGGTATGTCCGTCACATTCATAATGAATGGCACCTTCAGCATCGATTTCAATATTGGGTTCTATTTCTGAAAGCTGTGATTTGTTTAGCTCTTGCACTTCAAGACCTAAAAAACTAGCTTTTTGAGCAATTTCCATTTCATGATCATACGACTTTTGAGTTTTATACAACATCAACAGACCTTTCCGTTCTAGTTGAAAATCACCCAAATCGCCTGATGCCTTAATGTCTTCAAATAAGTTGCGACTCAATAAATTAATGTCTTTGATGACCGGAATCGCCTTTTCTACTTTTTCATTCGTACTCGATTTATGAAAATACCAAGACCATTTAAAGAAATCTAAATCCCAACGAGGCTTCATATAAAAGGGACTAGAAGAATTAAACATCCACTTGATTCCTTGTGCAATTTTGCCAGGTGACGCCATGGGAATAATATGACTGGGCGTAATGTAACCGGCATTTACGAACGAGGCACCAGAAGTGATATCAGACTTGTCGATTACAGTCACGTGGTGACCCTTTTTTTGTAGAAAGTAAGCCGAACTTAGTCCTACGATACCTCCTCCAATAATTACAATATTCTTACTCATTTAAATCACTTGAAAACCGTGTGCATAAGGGTCATCATCATCAATGCTGATGGTATTATGACCATAGATTTTAGCCCAACCTTGAATACTAGGGATTATGGCTTTAATACCATTTAAAGAAGTTTCTGCTTCAACGCGACCGATAAATTTTGATCCGATGAAACTTTCATGAATGAACGCTGCTCCCACTTCTAATTGTCCTTTGGCATGCCATTGCGCCATACGGGCAGAAGTACCTGTTCCGCAAGGCGACCGATCGATAGCTTTGTCTCCATAAAAAACAGCATTTCTAGCAGTTGCTTCTGAAGAAATCGTATCTCCCGTCCATAAAATATGACTGACATCGCGTATGGTTTGATCCTCAGGATGGATAAAAGCATCAGGATATTGTCGATTAATTTTTTCACGAATTTCTTGACTAAACTGAACCAATTGGCTCGCCGAGAAATCTTGAATACCTGAAAAATTGGGTTGTGGATCTATAATCGCATAAAAATTTCCTCCGTATGCTACATCAAAAACCACTTCACCCAATGCTTTGCAATCGATTTTCAGGTCAAAAGCAGCTAAATACGATTTCACATTGGTTAGTTTTACCCAATCCACTTTCTTTTCCGTTTGCCGATAGTCTATCTTGACAAGGCCAGCCGGAGTTTCCATACGAATTTTGCCTTGGGTTTTGGGCTGAATCAATCCTTCTTCAATGCCAATAGTGATTGCGCCAATGGTACCATGGCCGCACATAGGTAAACAACCACTGGTTTCTAGAAAAAGAATTCCAAAATCGTTTTCTGCGCTCGCTGGAGGATAAAAAATACTTCCACTCATCATATCGTGCCCGCGTGGCTCAAACATTAGTCCTTTACGAATCCAATCATATTCTTTGAGAAAGTGTTGACGCTTTTCACTCATAGTCGCCCCGTGTAATTCAGGACCACCATCTTTGATAACCCGAACAGGATTTCCACAGGTATGCGCATCGATGCAAGTAAAAGTACTACGCCCCATTTTTATTCTCAGCTATGTATTTATCAATTCTTTCCTCTAATATAGATAAAGTCACAGTGCCTTGCGCCAGAATAACCTCATGGAATTCACGAATGTCAAATTTACTTCCTAATTCAGTTTCTGCTCGGTCGCGAAGTTCTCGAATTTTTAATTCCCCTATCTTATAGGAAATAGCTTGACCTGGCCATGAAATATAACGATCTGTTTCAGTATTTACTTCATGTATGGAAAGTGCGGTATTGGAAGCCATATAATCTACTACTTGCTCTCGCGTCCAACCTTTGTCATGAATTCCAGTATCAACCACTAAACGACAGGCCCTCCACATTTCATAGGTCAATTTTCCAAAATGCTCGTAAGGCGTTGTATACATACCCATTTCTTCTGCTAGAAATTCAGTATACAAACCCCAACCTTCGCCGTAAGCTGACAAGTACATATCTTTTCTGAATTGTGGAATACTATCGCCCAGTTCATTATTCAAGGCTCCTTGTAAATGATGGCCAGGAACTGCTTCATGTACCGTTAATGCTGGTAAAGTGTATAAGGTACGACTTGGTAAATCATAGGTATTTACCCAATAATAACCAGGATCAGTACTATTCTTACTTGTACCAACATAGCGGCCACCAGTATATTTTGGAGCAATGGCGTCAGGTACAGGTGCCACTCCATAAGGCTTTCGCGGAAGTGTCTTGAAAAAACGCGGTAATTGTTCATCGGCTCTCTTTGCCATATCACGAGCTATCATCAACAATTCTTTGGGAGTTTTGGCATAAAACTGTTTATCTGTTCTTAAGAATTTCAAGAAATCTTGGAAATTACCCTTGAACTCTAAATCTGTGATAATTTGTTTCATTTGAGCTTTTATCCGAGCTACCTCCTTCAAACCAATTTGATGAATGTCATCTGCAGTATACGAAGTACTAGTCGTATAGAAATTAATTCGATTCTGATAATATTCATCTCCTCGAGGCGTTTCCGATATGCCCAATGTCGTTCTTGTTTGTAAAAGGTATTCTTCCTCAAAGAACTTCTTAATTCTTTTAAACTGAGGAGTAACCTTAGTTATAATAACCTCTTTAGCGGCTGCCAAAACCGAATCAACTCGGTCTTGAGATAAACCTTCAGGCAGCTTTTTAAAGGGAACGTAATAATAACTGTCTTGAAAATTGGTCACAATATGATCGTTATAGGTACTTTCATATCCTTTGAAAATAATCTTAGGTTGTGAAACACCTTTTTTAAGACCTTCCCGAAGATTAATGAAATGTTGATCAACAAAATCAGGAATAGCGTTTAACTTGTTTAAGTAGGTTTTGACTTGCTCATATGTGGTGAGCGCTCGCACATTGTAGGTCAGACTACTGTGAAAACCAGAGTCAGATAAAATAGGATTTAGATAGCGTTCATATTCAAAAAAACCTATGATATCTCGTACTTTAAACCGTAAAAGTGCATGTGAAATCTGATCGGTTTCAGACAACGCCTTCGTATCGATAGCGTCTAATTTATCAAGTATAGTTTGCGCGAATTCTGCATCCTTTTGATAACGTGCTTTGGTATATAATCCTAAAGGGAATGCTTCTTCATCATAACTCTCATACCCCTCGAAAGATGCAATAACATCATGTAATGGGTTCTTCTCAGTTTCAAAACTATCTTTTTTACAACCGAGAAGCAAAAGAAACAGAACACAAAATAGGACACCTTTCGTTCTCATCATCGCCATTTTAGATCGCATCTTTAGTTTGTTGATTATTCACAGACCTCATGATTTCTAAGGGATTGGAGTTTTTTAATTCATTAGGTAATAAATTATCTGGCCAATCTTGAAAACTAAATGGTCTAACCCATCTTTTTATAGACTGGGTTCCTACCGCAGTAAAACGACTATCTGTTGATGCTGGATACGGACCACCGTGTTGCATGGCTGGGCAAACTTCTACGCCGGTAGGTACTCCGTTAAAAATTATACGCCCCACTCTATTTTGTAATGCTGCTACCACCATCGAATAGTTTGAAATTTCATTTTCATCAGAAATGATAGTTCCTGTAAGTTGACCTTCTAGATTTGATATAATCGATTGAAGTTGATTCGCATCTTCGCATTGTACTACCATGGAAAATGGGCCAAATACTTCTTGATGTAAGCGTGAGTTCTCAGCAAAAATTTTGCCATCAACGGTAACAATTGCTTGCCTCGCATAATTTGTATCAACTTCTGCACTATAATCTGCGGTCACCTTTAACCCTGATTGGTCCAGGGCTTTCCGTTTATTTTTTTCGTATGCTCCAATAATATTAGGATGTAACATACACGAAGGTTCAACCTTTATAATTTCATCAGACAAACTTTGTATAAATTGAGTTAGACCTGCTCCTTTAATTCCTAAGAGTAAACCAGGGTTGGTACAAAACTGTCCTGATCCTACTGTAATTGAGTTTGCATAGGTTTTTGCAAGTTCTTCTGCTCTATTGTCTAAAGCTTTTGGTAGTATAACTACGGGATTAATACTTCCCATCTCAGCAAATACGGGAATGGGCTCTTCACGTTGTGCTGCTAGATCAAATAAAGCCCTTCCTCCCTTAATACTGCCTGTAAAACCAACCGCTTTTACTTGCGGATGTTTGACCAATTGAACACCAACTTCAATACCACTGCTGTTCAAGTTAGAAAATACTCCGTTGGGCATACCGGTCTTTTCAGCTGCCTTTATTACCGCAGAAGCTACCATTTCTCCGGTACCAGCATGCATGGGATGTGATTTTACAATCACCGGACAACCTGCTGCTAAAGCCGCTGCAGTATCGCCGCCAGCAGTTGAAAAAGCAAAAGGAAAATTACTGGCACCAAATACCACTGTTGGCCCCAAGGGTACTAACATCTTTCTTAAATCAGGTTTTGGAGCAGGCGTTCGATCAGGTTCTGCAGTATCAATCGTTGCATCAACCCATGAGCCTTCCTCTAACAAAGCAGCAAAAGCATTTAGTTGTCCTATAGTTCGACCTCGTTCTCCTTTGGCTCTTCCATCTGGTAGTCCAGATTCTGTACAATACATTTGTATAAGCGCATCATCTAAAGCTAAAATCTCATCAGCAATCGATTTTAAGAACATAGCTTTCTCCGTTCCAGATTTTTGATTATACGTGATATAAGCATCACTTGCTAAAAAGACCGCCTCATTGATTTCTTCAGTAGTCGCTTCTACGAAATTTTGATCATTTTCAATGTTAAGCTTCGGATTGAAAGTTTTATAAGTTTTAGAACCTTTTCCTGCCAAGCGATTACCAATATAATTTTTTCCTGTAATCATAAATATTTAATTCGATTTAAATGTGCTTCTAGGTCTACTGGTTTATAGACTTCCTTTTGTGAAACTGGATACTTCTCAAGCAAAGCTTTTGGGCGAATGGGTCGTTTTGTAAAACCCCCTCCACAATTAGGGCAAACCTCCTGCAACACTCCCTCCACACAATCTGAACAAAAGGTACACTCAAAAGTACAAATCATTGCATCGTCAGCATCAAAAGGCAACGCTTTATTGCAATTTTCACAATTCGGTCGTAGTTCGAGCACTAGTTAAGAGCTTTATAATCTGGTAATTTTGGTCTTGATTTCAATCCATCTTCAATCACTTTCAATACTCTGGCACGTTCATCTCCTGCCAGATTGAGTCTTGGTTTTCTTACAGTTTCGGTCCCTATTCCAGTGGCGACCTCTGCCAACTTAATGTTTTGAACCAATTGTGGACTAATATCTAATTCTAACAAAGGTAGAAACCAACGATAAATTTCAATTGCTTCTTTTGCGCGACCCGCTTTTGCCAATTCGTAAATAGCCACAGTTTCTGCAGGAAACGCACACACTAAACCAGCAACCCAACCATCAGCACCCATGAAAAGACTTTCTAATGCCAAAGGATCTACACCTGTTAAGATTTTAAGGCGATCACCAAAACGGTTTCTTAATCTTCCAATATTAATAATATCCCTTGTAGACTCTTTTACCGCAGTAATATTATCAAGCTCAAGCAGTTCTTCGAACATGTCAGCAGTGACATCAATTTTATAATCAACGGGGTTATTGTAAATCATAATAGGTAGATCAGTACTTGTAGCAATTTCTTTAAAATAGTGAACTGTTTCACGATCTGTTGATTTGTAGCGCATTGGAGGTAAAATCATTAAGCCATCTGCTCCGTTATTTTTTGCGTCTGCTGCAGCCTGAATAGCAACTTTTGTTGCCTGCTCAGCGATGGTCATGATAACAGGAATCTTTCCTTCACAAAGCTGAACTGTCTCTCTAATTAAGGTGTTTTTTTCCTCTGCCATTAGTGTACTAGCCTCTCCTAAAGATCCGCCTAAAACAATACCGTGAACCCCTGCATTTATTTGCGCTCTAATATTTTTAGCGAACATGTTTAAATCTAACGTATCATCTTTGTTAAACTTGGTAGTTACTGCTGGCATTACTCCTGCCCAATTTATATTCATAATATTAGTTTAATAGATTTTAGACGAAATTAAGAGTAAACAATTATTCAATGTTACTTTCATTTTATCCAAAAAAGAGCTTATATTATCCATAAATAATTAATTTAATAGATTTAAAGCATAATATACTGACAAATATGAAAGTTCAATCATTTCATGTTGCCAAAAATCTGAATGAGAATCTTATCGTTCAAGTCACACACTCTAAAGCGTTTTATAAATACTTACATCAACATAAAGAAGTTCAAATCAGCTTGATTGTTACCGGAAATGGTAAACTGTTGGTTGGAGATAGTATACATAAATTTAATGATGGTGATATTTTCGTAATTGGGGCCAATAGCCCACACTTATTTAAAAATGAAAAGCCTCAGCATAAAGTACATATGATTTCTTTGTTCTTTACTATTGACACATTTGGAAAGAACTTTTTTATGTTGCCAGATTTGGAAGAAGTTCACTCTTTCTTTGATATTGCTAAAGGAGGGTTTCAAGCCCTGACAAACATTACGACCATGGGTCAAATGATATTAGAGCTTAACCGTGCGTCAAAACTATCGCGGATGATTCTATTTTTAAAATTACTACGTATTCTTTGTGTGGTAGATAGAAAGTCTCTCACTGATTTTGTATATCCTAAACAGACAAAACGTATAGCTGGTGAGCGATTACAGGTTGTTTTTGATCATACATTACATCATTTTCAACATGAAATTAGGCTAAGTACTATTTCAGATTTGGTGTATATGACCCCAAATGCATTTTGTAAGTTCTTCAAACAAAGAACAAATAAAACATATTTTCAGTTTTTGATAGAATTGCGTTTAGAGCATGCGTCTCAACTTCTGTTAGAAAAAAGAGATCTATCGATTGCTCAAATAGCAGAGTTATCTGGTTTTAAATCCATTTCGAATTTTAATAGGAAATTCAAGTCCACTAAAGGAGTGGTAGCATCACAATATCGTCTAGGTATGATTTCAAAGAATTAGAAAATTTTGACTAAACGCTATTGGTTAGCAACTACTCCGAATTTGTAAACACAATTGGAAACATACGTTTCACCTGGTAGTAAAAGTGTACTCGGAAAACTGGCATGATTTGGTGAATCTGGATAATGCTGAGTTTCTAAACAAAAAGACCCTCTGTACAGATGTGGCTTATTATTTTTTCCCAATAATTGTCCAGAATTAAAATTTCCTCCGTAAAACTGCACTCCTGGTTCGTCTGTGAATACCTCCATTATTCTTCCACTTGATGGCTCTATTACTTTTGCACAGAAAACTAGCCCATTTTCGTTTTTAGGTGATTCATTCAACACAAAGTTATGATCGTACCCTTTCCCTAATATTAATTGATTGAAATCTGATTCAATGTGAGTACCTATAGCTTTAAGTTTTCTAAAATCAAAAGGAGTATTCGCCACTGCTTCTATGGTTCCTAGAGGAATAAGTCCCTCATCCACGGGAGTATAATAATCTGCATTAATCTGCAGAAGGTGATCGTTAACGTTGCCCTCTCCTTCTCCTTTAAGATTGAAAAATGAATGATGTGATAAATTCACCACAGTTGCTTTATCAGTTTCAGCTTTATAACTAATTTTAAGCTCATTGTCATCTGTTAATACATAATTCACAATAACATTTAAATTTCCTGGATAACCTTCTTCCATATCTGGTGAAAGTCGTGAAAACGTAATGCTATTTGATGTAGATTGCTCCACATTCCAAACCATACTTTCGAAACCTTTTTCGCCACCATGCAAATGATTTTTGTCATTGTTCAAGGCAAGTTTGTAAGTCTCATTATCTATGGAAAAGGTTCCTTTAGCAATACGATTGCCGTATCTACCTATAATCGAACCGTAATACCCCTTAGACCCATTTACATATTCATCTAAGGTGGCAAAACCTAACACTACATCTTGAAATTTTCCATTTTTATCGGGAACGAATAAAGATACCAACCGTTGTCCATAATTTGTAAAAGTAGCTTCTAAACCGTTTGTATTGGTAAGCACATAAAGTGAAACTGAATCACCATCGATAATACCCTCAAAAGCTTCAGGGTTAATATTTGTTTTCAATCTTGAAATGTTTTTTAAGGCTACCGCATCTTCAGTTGATTTGTTCTCTTTACAGGTTATTAGAAAACAGACAGAAAGAATTATTAATAAAGCACGAGGTATCATTTTGGGTTGAATTTATCAGATTTAGATAAAGACACAAGGTACTAAAAAAGCAAAGTTTAAGAGCGTATTACCCTTACTTAACTTTTCACTATTTTTGGGAAATTTTAATTCAAGAAGCGCATATGAAAAAGTTAATAATTCTAGCTGCAGGTCTCACAATGGCTTGTAACTCATCTCAAAAAACGGTCACAGAACCTATGGCCAAGCCAAAAGTAGGTGCTGTAGCGTCTGCCGAAACGATTACCGAAGCTGAACTCAAGAAACATTTATTCATTTATGCATCTGATGAATTTGAAGGAAGAGAGACGGGCACTGTAGGTCAAAAAAAAGCGGTTGCATACTTGCAAGCAGAATATGAAAAATTAGGAATTCCGGCAGCTAAAAGTGATGGTGATTACTTTCAAAAAGTTCCTTTAGAAATCAGCAAACTACCAACAGGAAAGGTTAGCGTAGGTGAAAAAGAATTTGTTCTAGGCAACCATATTTTAAGCTTTTCAGCTACCAATGGCACTTTTGATTCGGTAATTTATGCAGGTTATGGCATTGAGGATGAAGGGTATTCAGATTACGCTGAGATTGATGTAAAGAATCAATATGTTCTGGTTAAAGCTGGTGAGCCAATGAACAAGGATAGTATTTATACAATTTCAGGAACTAAAGAAAAGTCTCTTTGGAGCAATATATCGGAGGCCTTAAGTAAGAAAATGCAATTGGCGAAAGACAAAGGTGCACGAGGCGTATTGTATTTTGATGACGCGAACTATCCAAGGTTCAAAAGTCGTTATGATTATATGAAAACCGCTAATAGCGGAAATATGTCTATTGTTTCAGACGAGAAAAATGATTATGTCTCTTTCTTTGTGGATAAAGACTTTGCAACAGCGATTAACGCTGGCATTCTAACAGATCATAAAGCTAAAATGATTCCAGTTTCCTTAAACTTTGAATTGGCAAGTACGAATGAAAGTATTGATTCCGAAAACGTTGCCGCAATATTAAAGGGAAGCGAAAAACCCGATGAATATGTCGTCATTTCGTCGCATTTAGATCATATAGGTGTAAACGGAGAAGGAGAAATAAATAATGGTGCTGATGATGATGGATCAGGAACTGTTGCGCTATTAGAAATTGCTGAGGCTTTTAAAACCGCGGCGGATGCTGGTAATGGTCCTAAACGTTCTATCGTTTTTCTTCATGTCACGGGTGAAGAAAAGGGATTATTGGGTTCTCAGTATTATACGGATTTTGATCCTATTTTTCCATTGGAACAAACGGTTGCTAATTTAAATATTGATATGATTGGTAGAATCGATCCAAAAAGAGAAGGTGATCGAAATTATATTTATTTAATTGGATCTGATAAATTAAGTACAGAGTTGCACGAGCTCTCTGAAGAAGTGAATGCAAAGTATATGAACATCGAATTGGACTATACCTACAATGATGAAAATGATCCTAATCGTTTTTATTATCGAAGTGATCATTACAATTTCGCAAAAAATAATATTCCGATAATCTTCTATTTCAACGGAACCCATGATGACTATCACAGACCAGGCGATACCCCGGACAAGATTAACTATGATTTGCTACAAAACCGATCTCGCCTAGTATTTCATACGGCTTGGGAAGTTGCCAATCGAGCGGGTCGTGTTACGGTCGATAAAGCTACAGAATAAAGCTCACAAAATAATTGCAACAAAAAAAGCCTTATCACATCGATAAGGCTTTAATTTTGGGTGGAAGACCGGGTTCGAACCGGCGACTTCTGGTACCACAAACCAGCGCTCTAACCAGCTGAGCTACAACCACCATTTGTTAGCGATGGCAAAGGTAATTTTTTTTAACTGATCTTTCAAAGGAAATATTCTAAAAAAGAAATGTAATTTAAATATTTGAGCAAAAACTAATCTTCGAATTTCATAGCGATGTAAGTTTTTTAGTATCTTAACAGCACCAATTACTTACTGCTTTATATCGCGATTAATATGCTTATTTATTGCAAATGTAAATTTCTTTTTTGCCTTTCATTTTTGATCTTTTGTTGCAAAACATCACAAGCTCAAGAGCGATCACCAAAAAACATAAAAGAACAAATTAAAGCACTGAGAGCTTCACCTAATTTTGATGTTCAAGATACGACCCATATTCAACTTTTGAACGACCTCTGCTTTTCTATGATTTACAGAAATGTAGACACAGTTTTAGTGTTAGGAAAAGAGGCCTTAAAACATAGTATATCTATAAATTATAAGCAAGGTATAGCGACTTCTTTAATAAGTATAGCTGGTTATTATACGTATACAGGAGATTTGAAAAACTCAAGTGAATATTGCAAACGAGCCCTTCAAATTGCAGAGAAACATAAATATCCCAAACAGATCGCCAATGCTAACAATATATTAGGAATGATCTCTTTACAAAAAGTAGACTATCCTAGTTCTTATATCCATTTTTTAAAAGGTGTTGAAGCTGTAAAAGACACCCCTGACAAAGAGCGCACTATTACGCTCACTATGAATCTTGGTACCTTACATTCGCTATTGAATGACTATGAAGAAGCTTTAATTTACTATGGCAGAGCATTTCAACTAATTAATGAAAATGAGAATGAACAGAAGAAATGGCAAATCAAAAGTAATATTGCCTACTTACAATCAAATATGGGGTTATATGAAGAAGCTCTCCTAAACATTAAAAAAAGCATTTCATATTTTGAAAATACGCATTTAAAAGAATGGCTGGCCTTCTGTTATACAACTAAGGGTAACATCTATCTAAAACAGAATCAATTTGTTGATGCTCTTAATTCTTTTCAAAAAGCAAAATTAGTTCATGAAAATTTACAGGATGCAAAAGGGAAAGCAGACGTTGCTTATGGTTTAGCTAGTTCTTATTTAGGATTGGGGAAGTTTGATAACGCAGAAAAATTTGCTCGGCAGGGGTTGCAAATGTATCAAAAAATGGAAATTAAGACCGGTCAACAGAAGTGTTACAATGCATTATACAAAATAATGGAAAACAAAAACAACGCTGCTGAAGCTCTTCAATATCTAAAAATCGCTCAAAAGCTTTCCGATACTATAGCTGCAGATGTTAACAAGACAAATTTGCAAATGTTAAGAACCAAACTACAATTTGAAAATGAAAAAAAACAGATAGAACTTGACAATCAAACTGAACTATCACAACAACGTTCAATAATGAAGTGGATGATAATTCTGTTGGTTGGAAGTCTTTTATTTGGCTACTTACTTTATAACTCCAATAAGAGAGTAAAGCGATTGAATAAAGCTCTAAGTGAAAAAACAAATACTTTGATAACAAACGAAATGCGTTTAAAAGAAATAAATACTAATCAAAAAACTTTATTTACAATTGTAGGGCACGATTTAAAAGGCCCAATCGCTACGCTACGGGAGTTACTTAAGCTAATGACAGATGGAAATGATAAAGAAAATATTCTTCAAAATCTATTGCCGAAACTAAACAAGTACACTGATCATGTGTATTTTACAGTAGACAATTTATTATCATGGGGTAATAAGCAAATGAAGGGTGCAAGAACAGATGCCAGCAGGGTTCAGCTGCACTCAGTTGCTACACGAGTTATCAATCTTTTTTCTGAGGCGATCCTGCGGAAAAACTTAACGATAAACCTTGAGATTAATCAAAATATCTATGCATGGGTTGATATGAACGACATCGAAGTAGTCTTTAGAAATATTGTAAATAATGCCATCAAGTTCTCTCATAACGGTGGCGAAATAAAAATTTGTGCTACTGAAAACATAAACCAAATAGTGCTCCAATTTGAAGACCAAGGAGTAGGAATAAGTGATGAAGTCAAAAAAGTAATTTTTGAGACAAACCGGCATTACTCCACTGCGGGAACAAATAATGAAAAAGGAACTGGAATGGGACTAATGTTAAGCAAAGAATTACTATTGAGAAATAAAGGAAAAATAGAAGTTAAAAGTACTCTCAATGCGGGTTCCACCTTCGTAGTTTATTTACCTAAATCAATGTCATAAGCTAGAATTAAGACACCGTAGAACTTAGCTTTAGCATCTCTTACACCCTTTTTAATCCATTTCACAACATTAATTAGAAAATCTCTCCAATAGATTCTACTTTTAAGAATTAATTGATTCGTTTAAATGCGGAAGATTGATTTTATGTCTTTGTTAACAATACATTCAGCCAGAAAACAACTCGTGCTTTTCATGGCAGCTCTCCTTCTTATGTCATATTCTTATGGTCAACAGAAGATAAAAGATAGTCTGCAAAACGAAATACATTTGCTACGTTCATCGGAAGATTTTCAAACTAAAGATTCTTCTTATATCAATCTACTTAACAATTTAGGAAAGGAATTAAGATTCTATAAACCTGATAGCTTATTTTCTATTTCAAAAGAAGCATTTGCAAATAGCACGGCTGCTGAATTTTCCAAAGGCCAAATAGAATCACTGATGAATATCGGCGACTACTATTCAGATAAAGGAATGCACAAAAAGGGGGTACTAAATTACCTTAAAGCACAATCCATTGCAGAAGAGCTTGATAATACCTCTTATATTTTAGACACTTATAATTCTTTAGCCGGGGAATACGAATACCAAGGAGAATATGCAAAAGCACTAAAGGAATATTTAAAAGCTATGGAAGTTGCTGAAAGCTCTAAGAATGATAAAATGTTATCTATTCTTAATGAAAACATAGCACTTCTTTATGCTTCACAAAAAGACTACGATCAAGCGCTAAGACACTTCAAAACCGTTAAAAAAATTAATGAACGAATTGGTGAAGACTTATTTGCAGCGCATAGCCTTAGCAACATGGCTTCTGTTTATATAGACTTGAATAATGTTGAGTATGCTATGTTTAATATCAATGCGAGTATCTCAATCTTTGAGAAATATGAAGTCATGGATTGGCTAGCGTATGCCTATGAAGTAAAAGGTAAGGTATACCTCAAACAAGATAAATACAAATGGGCACTTTTCTGGTATAGGCAAAGTCAAGCGTTACATGAAAAGAATGTAGATGACGAACGAGCAGAAATTGATTTACTTCATGGACTTGCAGAGGCTCATTTAGGTATTGGTAATGATAGTTTATCAAAGTACTATGCGCAAAAAGGTTTTAACACTGCTCAACGTCTAAAGATTAAGGAAGGAGTTCAAAAGAACGCAAAGACCCTTTATAAAATTCATAAACAGAAAGAAGATTATTTAGAGGCTCTCGCCTATCACGAATTATTTCAAGAACTATCAGATACCATCTCTAGAAACGAAAGCAAAAAGAATTTGGTAATGCTAAAAACCAAATTAAATCACGAGCAACAAAAAGAAGATCTAATTGCTAATAATGAGAAAGCTCTCGCGAAGCAAAAAAATTACATCTACGCTTCTATGGCTATTTTATTGGTGTTGTTAGCTATAACATTATTGATACGAAGAAATGAAAAAACGCAAAAAGCGCTAAACAAAGAGCTCAGCGTAAAAAAAGATGCCCTTGAAGAACGTGAGCATGAATTACGAGAAATTAACAATACAAAAGATAAACTATTCTCCATTATTGGTCATGATTTAAGAGGCCCTATAGGGGCTTTTAAAGGGCTTATTCAGCTTTTTAGAAGCGGAGAAATTACAGAAAAAGAATTCTTAACCTTTATTCCTAAGCTAGGCTCTGATATTGATCATATTTCATTTACACTAAACAATTTATTATCATGGGGTCAGACCCAAATGAAAGGCACAATAACCCAACCTTCAATGGTATGTGTTGACAACATTGTTCAAGAAAACATAAACCTACTTTCTGAGATTGCAGATAAAAAATCAATAAAGATGGTAAATGAACTTTCAGAAAACACATTAGCCTGGACGGACGCTGACCAGATTGATATCGTTGTTCGAAATTTAATGAGTAATGCCCTTAAGTTCACTCCAAAGAACGGAATCGTAACTATTGCTGCGGATCAAAGAGGAGATCATTGGATCGTATCTGTACGCGATACTGGTATCGGCATTGATAAAGAGACACAAGAAAAAATCTTTGCAAGTAATACCAATGTAACCACCTATGGTACCGATAATGAAAAAGGTACGGGACTTGGATTAACTTTATGTAAAGAGATGGTAGAGAATAATAAAGGAACAATTTGGGTAGAAAGCGCAGTTAAAAAGGGAACTTGTTTTTATTTTACCGTTCCTAAAATGAGCGAAAGCTACGAACAAGCTAGCTAAATCAAATCATCTAAACGATCAACCGCTGCATATCTTTCTACATTAAAACCTTCAGCATGTTCTGTATTGATATAACGTCCTAAATCTCTTGCTCGGTAGGTTACGCTATCAATAAAGTTTTTATTACTTATAGGAGTTTCTGGCTCATCGCTCTTAGGATCAAAAAACTGAGAACTATAAGCTAAAATAGCCTCTACCTTCTTGTCAATAAAGCCCGTAACATCGACTACAAAATCAGGTTCGAGATTTTTCCATTGAATGTAGTGATATACTTTCTTCGGTCGCCACGCTTCTTGTAATTTACCGTCTAAATGAGTTTCAAATTTCACCAAACCACTCAAAAAACACGAATGGCTAACTAACTTACTTCCCTTTGGATGATCAATATGACGATCGTCAATAGCATTGCATAAAACAATCTCAGGACGATATTTACGAAGCATTTTAATGACTTCAGTTTGGTGCACTTGGTCGTTAACAAAAAAACCGTCAGAAAAAGCGAGATTTTCTCTAGCAGAGAGCCCTAATATCTCAGCAGCCGCTGCTGCTTCACTATCTCTTATTTCAGCAGATCCTCTTGTTCCGAGTTCTCCTCTCGTTAAATCGACAACCCCTACTTTTTTACCATTCGCGATTTCTTTAGCTATGGTAGCACCTGCACCCAATTCGACATCATCAGGATGTGCTCCAAAGGCTAATATATCTAGTTTCATTTATTTTATTTTGGGTTGGTTTTTAATGTGTTGTAATCGTGGCTTGAACTTTAATTTTTTGAATGGCTTGTTCAATATCAGCAATAAGATCTTCAGGCTCCTCAATACCCACAGAAAAACGAATTAAGCCATCTCTAATTCCCTGACGATCTCTTTCGTCAGCACTCATTAGCGCATGCGATGTTTGAGTTGGAGAGATAACCGTGCTTTCTACTCCCGCCAGACTCATCGAAGGTTTTATTAACCGCAAAGATTTTTGAAACAGTGATGCATCAATAGCTTCATTCAATTCAAAGGATAGCATTCCCCCAAAACCAAGCATTTGTGACTTTGCTAAGGCATGATCAGGATGAGATGCTAACCCAGGGTAATAGACAGCTGAGATGTCATTGTGCTTATCAAGGTATTCCGCAAGGCGTTGTGCATTTTTATTTTGGGCCTTGACCCGCAAGCCCATAGTTTTCATACTACGTTCTAAAAGCCATACGGTTTGATCACTTAGACTACCCCCAAAGTTTTTTGCTAACTGAAAAATACGTTCAATGTATTCTTCCGTTGAAGCTACGGCACCTGCACAGATATCCGAATGACCACCCATATATTTAGTAGCACTATGGATGACAATATCAATACCAAAATCTGCGGGATTCTGATTGACAGGACTTGCAAAGGTATTATCTATCATAGAAATCAAGCTATACTTTTTTGACAGAGCGGTGATCGCCTTCAAATCGGTTATCCTAAGTAAAGGATTGGAAGGCGTTTCTATATATAGCACTTTTGTGTTGTCTTTAATTTTCGCTTCAAAATCTTCTGGTCGTAATCCTTCTGTGAAAGAATATTCAATTCCAAACTTTTCAAACTCTTCACGAACCAAATTGAAAGTTCCTCCATACAAAGCGTTCTGTAACACAATATGATCTCCTGCTTTTAAAAAGGCCATTAAGCTAGTACTGATAGCAGCCATTCCGCTTCCAAAAATAAGTCCTGCTTCAACGTGCTCAAGAGCGGCAACTTTTTTGCACAATGCCTCTTGGTTCGGAGTGTTAAAATATCTAGGATATCGCTTAACATCAACATCTTGAAATGCATAAGACGAACTCATAAACAAAGGAGAAGTTGCTCCTTTAAATTGTTTGTCTTCCACCTCCCCAACGTGCGTACATATAGTATTTAATCCTTTTCTTTCTTGGTTCATTTTCAAAATTTATTGATTGATAAAGTTACTAAAATTGACTATACCTGAACCCTTTTCCAATTTCCTTTTTTAAACCAAACCATCGAAATAATAGCTAAAAGGACTTCTGCAGCCGTAATGGCAATAAAAACTCCTGTAGCACCCATTTTGAAAGTTATCGCAGCTAGATAGGCGAAAGGTAATTGAAACATCCAGAAAGCGACCAAATTAATTTTAGTGGGTGTACCGGTATCCCCTGCCCCATTAAAAGCTTGCGTTACCACCATTCCATAAGCATAAAAAATATAACCAATGGCAATAATTTGAAGACAAAGTCCCCCATTTTCAACCACAACGGAATTGTCATTAAACCATCCTACAATATCATAAGCAAAAAACAAGTAGATAATCGATACCAGCCCCATAAAATAAGCATTATATTTTCCGGTTTTCCAAACAGAGGTCTCAGCTCTTTCAGGTTGTTTGGCCCCTAAATTTTGACCGACCAAGGTAGCAGCTGCGTTACTCATACCCCAAGAAGGCATTAAAGTAAAAAGCATTACTCGAATAGCAATGGTATAACCGGCCAATACTTCACTTCCAAATTCTGCCATCATTCGCATTAGAAAGACCCAACTTGATGTACCAATTAAAAATTGGGCTATTCCGCCCATTGATACTTTGATAAGTTTTATCATTACTTTAATACGAACAACGACATCTTGGATTTTGATTTGAATAGTACTCCATCCAAAGAATAAGATGGACAATTGAAATAAAACAGCACTACCCCGCCCGATATTAGTAGCAATAGCAGCTCCCATTACTCCATATTCAGGAATAGGTCCCCATCCAAAAATAAACATGGGATCGAGAATAATATTCAAGCCATTGGAGAGAACCAAAGTCCACATGGCCACAGAAGCATTTCCTGCCCCTCTGAAAATTGCGTTAATTAGAAATAACAAAAGAATGGTTATATTACCGCCTAATAAGAGCTGTGTATAGCCATATCCTTCAGCGATAAGCTCTGGTTCAGCACCCATTAGAGCTAATATCTCTTTGGCGAAAAGAAAACCAAAAACGCCAACAAAAATTGAAACGATTACTCCTAAAATGATGGCTTGAACAGCAGCTTCTTTAGCGCCTTGTATATCTTTCTCACCGACCCTTCGTGCGACGACAGCCGTTGCGGCCATGCTTAAACCAATAGCTACTGCATAAATCAAGGTAATAACAGACTCTGTCAAACCTATGGTAGCTACCGCATTCACGCTAACTTGAGATACATAGGCAATATCGACAATGGCGAAAATAGATTCCATCATCATTTCTAAGATCATTGGTATTGAAAGCATAAAGATTGCTTTTCTAATACTTCCACTCGTGAATTCGTTTTCTTTACCGGTAACAGCTTGGACAAAATAACGAAAGAGTTTTTTAAATGTAAATGTATTTGATGTTGTCATTATATGTAGAATTATGTAAAATGAAGAGAAATAATAGTGTCAAAGAAATAGCATTAAAAAATGACTACTTCTTACGTGAAAACGTTAAGACATCTATAGAAAACATAATTCTTATAACTTCATAATAGTATAAAGATGCAAAAAAAAATAGGAATCGCAGATGAAAACTCGAAAATTTAACGGAATACTAAACAGATGTCCCTAACGTTTTATATCATATCAAAGTGCCCCATATATGATAAAGACAATTAAAATTTTAAGCATTTTTGTATGCTTTACTATCTGTGTTAACTGTTCAAGTGACGACAGCAGCGCGAAGGAAGAGGTTGTTATCACCGATGAAAATGGAGACGAGCAAACCGTCGATATCTCTTTAAATAAAAAGCAGGTTGGTGATTCTGCAAATGATATGTTGTCGGGTACTAATTTCGATGCCATACGCTTCGAAATATTTTATGTAGAAGGGTTAAAACCAACAGAAAATACCATATCGAATTTTGAAACTTTTTTATCTGAGCGCCTTAACAAGCCTAACGGAATAGTTGTTCAACTAACTCAAATAGCTAGTCCTGGACAAGCGGTTTACACCATTAATGAGATAAGAGATTTAGAGGACGACATTCGTACCAAGTACAATGATGAAAAGGAAGTTGCTGTATTCGGAATTTTTATTGATGGTGAATATTCTGAAAATACAGAAAACGGATCTGTATTGGGGGTAGCCTATCGAAATACCTCTTTTGTAGTTTTTGAAGAAACTGTGCAGCGTTTTAGTGGTCAACCCTTAGCACCAAGCACAACAGTACTCGAAACAACCGTTTTAAATCATGAATTCGGACACCTTCTTGGTTTGGTAAATGCTGGTACCACTCCGCAAACCGATCATCAAGATGTAGAGCATGGCAGACATTGTACTACTGAAGACTGTTTAATGTTTTGGACTGCAGAAACTGGTGAGGGACTTTTAAATTCCATAAGCGGTGGGGCCATTCCGAGTTTAGACCCCTTGTGCATTCAAGATTTACAGGCAAACGGGGGAAAATAAACCTCGCTATTTTAAAAGGTAGTTCTCACGATATCGCCAATAGCTTATACCTCCTAATATCAATGCTCCTAGCGCAATATACCAGACGTAATCAGGTGTGATTGCTGCTGCTCCACTTTGACCATAACTATGAAGACCTACTAAATAATAATTCACTCCAAAATAAGTCATCATTATGCTGCCGTAGGCGATTACAGATAAAAAATTAAACGTCCATTTACCTCGTAATCCGGGAACTAAACGCGTATGTATTACAAAAGCATATACCATGATAGAAATAAGCGCCCAAGTTTCCTTTGGATCCCAACCCCAATAACGCCCCCAACTTTCATTAGCCCATTGTCCACCTAAGAAATTACCAATGGTCAACATCACCAAACCAACAGTAATCGTAATTTCATTGATTACCGTAAGTTCTTTCAAGTTAAGGTCCATTCGCTTTTTATTATTCTTGGTTGTCAAAATCATTAATAACAAACAAACAAAACCGAGAATCATTCCGACTGTTAACGGTCCGTAACTGCCAACAATCACCGCAACATGAATCATTAACCAATAACTGTCTAATACTGGAACTAAATTTCCAATCGAAGGGTCTACCCAGTTTTGATGGGCAATAAATAGTAACATTGAAGAAACAAAGGTAGCCGCAGCCAAGGTCATTGTGCTTTTTCTAGCAAACAACATACCCATACCTACGGTCGCCCAAGCAACATATAGAATACTTTCATAAGCATTAGTCCATGGTGCATGACCTGAAATATACCAACGTAATATGAGTCCTGCAGTGTGCCAAAGAAATAGAATTATGATAGTTCCCTTTAACACAAAAGCAGTAGCTTTCCATATTTCTCTATCCTTAAAAATTTGAAAAATTAAAACGAAAAAAAGCAAAACCCCTACGACGGCATAAAGTCGATACAATAAGCTAAAAATGTGAAGCTTGTTATATACAACTTCAGTTTCTATTTTTTCTAACGATGGTAACACTTCACTACCGTGATTTTCTTGATTCTTTTTGAAAGCGGCTAATAATTTATTCGCTTCGGAATAATCATTGGTAGCAATGGCTTTTCTCAGCGATAATACATAATACGGAACTGCATTTTTTATAAAATTACCATAGAGAGAATCAGCAACCGGATACTGACCACCCCGATATTCTATGGCAGATATCCACTTATTGTTTTCATCATTTAATAGTGGAAATATTTTAACAATTTTACCACTTAATGCTTGATCTAAAAGATTGAGTCGAATATTGGCATCTTTTAAATCTTGTTGAAATTTGTTTGGTGTTAGCGC
>CALHCJ010000214.1 GCA_937936275.1 uncultured Flavobacteriaceae bacterium | reverse complement strand
GATAATACCTAAATACAGGTACATGATTAATAAGGTAAAAGCGACGGAGAAAATGGAGCTACAAATTTCATCCAATGTTGCAATCGATTTTGAAAGTTTTGGTAATTTTTCCAACATCTTTTCAGTATACGTTTTAGAATAAACACTATCATCAATACTATAATCTGAAAACACTGAATTCAAACCTACCAGTCCAATCCAATAAGCACGGAATGCAAAGTGCAAGACGAACAAGGCGCCCAAGATGCCAAATGCTAAAAACCCCAATAAAGTGATCATATAACCAACAAAGTATTGGTCAGGGTTTAGCCAATCAATAAAAAAATTACACACCCAATCAAAAACATTAAAAGATTTGAAGATGATAAAAATCGCAGCAGCCGAAACTAAAAGCTCGGCTTCCCAGCTTTCATCTTTTAGTCTTTGAAGCCAGCTACGAGAGGTTGATACTTGATTTTGCTCCATTAAGTTATTGGTTTATGCTTTTAAAAAGCTGTCTACAGGGTTGTTCATATGTCCGTCATTTGAATAGCTGCGATATGTGAATCCGGGTTGAATACAATAAGCGCCGGTTTCACCCTTTTTATTCACAGCAATAAATCCAATTTGAAAATCTGTCCGATCTTTATTTTTAGCCATAATTCGTTTTACACCTTCTTCACAGGCCTCTTGAGGAGATTTGCCTTGGCGCATTAATTCTACAATCAGAAAGCTACCGACCGTGCGCACCACCTCTTCACCAACACCTGTAGCTGTTGCTGCACCAATCTCGTTATCAACGAAAAGCCCAGCACCTATAATAGGGGAGTCTCCAACACGACCAGCGTATTTATAACCCATGCCACTCGTGGTACAGGCGCCAGCAATATCACCGTTTTTATCAATTGCAAGAATACCAATGGTGTCATGGTTTTCAATATTAATAATAGGTTTATATTCTGAAGTTTTTTTCCACTCAACCCACTCTTTTCTAGATTGCTCGGTGAGTAAATTGGTCTTTTCAAAACCTTTCTCGTAAGCAAATTTTTCTGCTCCTTTTCCTGCAAGCATTACATGTGGCGTGTCTTCCATTACTTTACGAGCTACAGAAACCGGACTAGCAATATTTTGCATACATAGTACCGCACCGCAATTTCCATCCTTATCCATAATGCAGGCATCTAAAGTTACATTGCCTTCACGATCTGGTCTTCCGCCTATACCTACTGTTTGGTTGTTCACATCAGCTTCTTCGATCATAGCACCCTGTTGAACTGCGTTCAAAGAGCTACCACCACTTTCTAAAACCTCCCAAGCCTTTGCAGTGGCATTCTTAAAATTCCATGTACAAATAGTTACAGGTATGATTGGCTCAGTAGTATCCACCGCCTTAGAATTTAATTCAGTGTTATTCTTGCATGAAGCCATCAAGGGAGTAGAAATTAAACCAGCAGCAGCAACGCTGGAATTTTTTAGGAAGTTTCTTCTTTGCATCGGGTTCAGTTGATTAATTTTAGACCACTAAATATAAGTAAAATGCTAGTAGAAGTTTGTGCAAATTCATTGGAATCTGCCCTAAATGCTGAAAAGGCAGGAGCGGATAGAATAGAGCTTTGCTCTGAACTTGCGGTGGGTGGAATTACGCCTTCGTACGGTATGTTGAAAGAAGTGGCAGATAAAATTTCCATTCCAGTTCGAGTACTGATTCGACCGAGAAGTGGTGACTTTAGCTATTCTGATGTCGAGTTCGAGATTATGAAAAAAGACATTTTACTATGTAAGGAAATAGGTTTTAGTGGAGTAGTGTTGGGAATGTTGCAAACCGACTTTGCGCCTGATGAACAGAGATTTTTGGAAATTGCCGAAATAAGTGATGGACTTCATATCACTTTCCATCGTGCATTTGACTGGGTTTTAGATCCGTTTTCATCTTTAAAGCGAATAGAAAATTTGGGGGTAGATACGATATTAACGTCTGGGCAAAAGCCAACCGCTTTGGAAGGAATTGAATTGCTTTACGACCTAAAAGGGAAAACTACAAACACTATCATTATGCCCGGGTCGGGAATTAATGTAAGCAACGCCCACCAGTTTAAAGAAAGAGGGTTTAAGGCAATTCATTTATCAGCTACTAAGATGAAGCAAAAACTGCACAAAGACCCCAAAGTGGGTATGAATTCTCCTCGTATGTTATCTGATAATTCTGTACTGATTTCTGATCTAGAAATTATTCAAGAAGTTGTGAAAGCCGTTAAATAAATTCAAATGAGACAAACTCAGACTATTTTATCAGATATCTTTACCTAAAAAGAAATTATGCTGCGATGGATTTTATTTTTAGTGCTATATGCTGCGATCGGCTTTTACACATTACAAGCCCTAAAGACGGCAACCAAGTACCCATGGGCACAATATGTTTTTATCGTCGTAGCATTGTTAGTTGCAGGTAATTTTGTGTATCAATTTACCGCTGGCGAAGAAGTCGGTCGTGTGCTTAGTGGGGCTAAAAGTTTAGCATTTGGTTTTTTAGCTGCTGTCTTAGCCTTTGAAATAATCACCATTCTGTTTCTCTTTTCAGAAGATATTTTTAGAATATTTTCTGCAACTTACTATAAAATTTCAGGGCAAACCACGGAGTTTAGTCTACCGCAAAGAAGACGTTTCTTAAGCGTTTTGGGCTTGGGTATTGCAGCACTTCCTTTTGGCGCATTGTTGTATGGCATGTATAAGGGGAAATACAATTTCAAGGTATTAAAATATACGATGGAGTATGAAGATTTGCCAGAGGCCTTTGATGGTTATCAAATTACACAGTTATCAGACATTCATAGCGGTAGTTTTGATGTCAATAAAAAAGAGAAAATTGAATATGCTGTTGATTTAGTCAACCAACAAAAAAGCGATCTTTTGTTGTTTACCGGAGACATGGTAAATAATAAGAGTGAAGAAATGCTACCATGGAAAGATCTTTTTGGAAAGTTAGAAGCTAAAGACGGAAAGTTTTCTGTTTTAGGGAATCATGATTATGGCGACTATATTGATTGGAATACGAATGAGGCTAAGGCTCAAAACTTACAAGACCTGATTGACTTGCAACAGGAAATAGGTTTTGATTTATTATTAAACGAAAGTAGGTACCTCCAAAAAGGAAACGATCGAATTGCATTGATAGGGGTAGAAAATTGGGGTAAAGGTGGATTTAAAAAAGCAGGTGATTTGAATAAGGCGAAATCTCAAATAGAACCTAAAGATTTTAAGATTTTAATGAGTCATGACCCTTCACATTGGGAAGCGGAGGTTATACCTGATGACTATCATTACCACTTGACCTTAAGCGGACATACACATGGTATGCAATTTGGTATTGAAATTCCAGGATGGTTTAAGTGGAGTCCCGTAAAATGGCGGTATGAACAATGGGCTGGTATTTACGAAGAGAGCGGTCAGTTCATCAACGTGAATCGCGGTTTTGGTTTTATCGGATACCCGGGTAGATTTGGTATTTGGCCTGAAATCACGGTGATTACCCTGAAAAGGAAGTCCTTAACATGAATTTAACTTGTATAAACAGTCCGAAAACCTACAACTTCTCTAGGCATTTAACATTTTTTACTACTTTTGATGCGTAACCCAATGATACACATATGTCAAAATTTGGTGAACTAATAGATTTAAAGGTTCCTGTGTTGTTAGATTTTTATGCAGATTGGAATGACCAATCTACAGCAATGCATCCTGTGCTTCGCGATGTTGCCGCTGCTCTAGGTGATAAAGGCAAGGTGATTAAAATCGATGTAGATAAGAACAAAGAGCTTTCTCAAGCATTACGAGTGAAAGGTTTACCAACCTTGATGATCTACAAAAAAGGTGAAATGGTTTGGCGTCAAAGCGGCGAGCAAGATGCCAATACGCTTATCGGAATTCTCAACGAATACGTTTAATTCCCTCTACTTTAACCCGTTTGTATTATCCTAGGCAATTCTTCAATTGCTTGCTGGGATCATAAATTAAGGTCTATACGAGTTATTCAACTAAACTTGTATCAATTTTGGTTGTTACATTGTCAACGGCACTTGAATCTATAATCGCTGTATCAATTGTTGATTCACTATCCATCATGTCTGGATCAACAGGTTTGAGCGGATCTTCTTCGCTATCAAACTGATCGCCATAGAATTTATCAAAATATTCATTAAAACGTAGGGTTTCAGATTCCCCTTTTTCGCGATCATTGTTGTCAACTAAAATATCAATCACACGACGATATGCAGTCATGTCATCTAAGATATTCTCACCCTTGGAAATTTGCTCATCAATGGGAATTTGATAATAGTAATCTAATCTTTCGATATACTTGTTTTTTAATCGTTCGAAAAGATCACGTGCTTTGCTGGTTTCACCAACTTTATAATAACCATCAATGAACGGTTCAATAAGAGTATAGTAACCGTACTGATCTAAAGGCATATTAGTCATCGCTACGTCAATAATTTCTTTAGCCTTTTCGATTTTTCCCTCGTTTATCAAAGCTTCCATCAAACGTGCTAAATTGCTTCGGTAAGTCACCCCTTGAATTCTAGTTTGGGTATCATGATAAATATCTGGGTCACCAGAATTACCCCAATCCCATTTCATTACTACATCATACATCAAATCGGTATCTATCCTTCCCATTTCGAATCCATTGGGCCTTTTTGTTTTAATAGGAACAAGCTTATACGTAAGACCGTCTAATTGCAAATAATCTTTCATCCAGATAAATTCAGCATCATCATAACTACCGCCAGAAAAATAAATAGGACGTTTCCAATCGTTATTGGCTAAAATATCTAGCATCATCATGCTCTTTTTGGTAATCACACCTGGCAATTCAATATCGATATAGTCTACTATCAGCGCAGAATCTTTAGCTTTTACTAAGCCGCTTTCCAAAGCATTTTTCTTATTCACTGGAATACGAATTTTCTTCGTGGGGTAATAGACAAAATTTAGAACATCGTCAGAGTATTGAGAGATATCACCGCCTTTTTTCTCTAACCAATATTTAAATTTGGTTTCAGGGCGATCACCATCAACCCAATCAATAAAGGCTTGAACACTCCACCTACTTTCAGTAACTTCTTTATTAAATATCGAGTTGGCATCTTGGTGGTATAGTACATCTCTGTTACCAGTCCGATATTTATCATGAGCAATTTGAGATGGAATAGGATCACTAGAATATGCTTTTCGCTTCATTTGGTCAACATACCAATCTGTTTCGAAGAGACTTGTGCAAATTATACGCACGTCTGTTCGATACCCCTCAATTTCTTGAGCATACCAAAGTGGAAAAGTATCATTGTCTCCAATAGTGAATAGCATAGCGCCAGCATCTTCTTGACAAGAATCTAAATAGGCCTTTGCTGTCGATTGTGCGGTAAATCGGTTCGAGCGATCATGATCATCCCAGTTCTGATAGGCCATTACTGTGGGAACAGCTAAAAGACAAATGGCTGTAATTACAGGTGCTATAATCTTAGGGGTGATAAATTTGCGGAGTTCATCAAAAAGTCCGTAAACCCCAAGACCTATCCAAAGTGCAAATATGTAAAATGAACCTACCAGAGAATAGTCACGCTCTCGAGGTTGAAATATATAAGGATTCGTGTAAAACTGTATTGCCAACCCAGTGAACAAGAAGAAAACCAACAACACCCAAAACTGTTTTGGACTTTTAGAAATTTGAAAAACGAGGCCGATGATACCCAAAAATAAAGGTAAAAAATAGTATTTGTTTCTTCCCTTATTGTTCTCTACATCGCTTGGTAAATTTTCTTGACTGCCTAGTGTGGGTCGCATGCCATCAATAAAATCAATGCCACTAATCCAATTTCCATTATCATTGTAACGACCTTGAACATCATTCTGTTTTCCAACATAATTCCACATGAAATACCGCCAGTACATGTAACTAAATTGAAATTCAAACATGTATTGCATATTTTGCCATACCGTGGGCGGTTGTACGTCTAAGTATTCTTCAAAACGGCGAATAAAACCAATATACTGTTCAGTATCAATATCACCGTTGGCGTAATCGGTTTCAAGTCGATCAAGGGCTTCAGCTAAGTCTTTGTTAGATCGCTTCATCTTTATTTTGGGCGGTCCAAAATATCTCATATAATTCTCAGCGTGTTGGGTACTCCACATTCGAGGTAGTAATCCTACATGATCCATATTATCACCAGGCACTGATTTTTCCCAGTAATTTACAATCACATATTTACCCGACTTTTCATCACGTTCGTATTTTGGTGCTCCATCTTTATTTTCGCCGTTGTCGGCAAATGTAGAAGTGTAGTATGCACCGTAAATGGGACTATCAACTCCTGGATATTGTTCTCTATTATAATAGGCCAAAAGTGATCTTGCATCGGAAGGATCATTTTCATTAATTACGACGTTTGCATTAGCACGAATGGGCAGCATAATCCATGAAGAAAAGCCTAGGAATAAAAACATCAAACAAAGTACAATGGTATTTGCTGTTTTGAATTCGTTTTTTCTAGTGTAACTCAAACCAAAATAAAACATGCTTATAAAGAGAAGCCCAATAATGATAGAACCTGAATTGAATGGAAGCCCCATGTTATTAATAAAAAATACTTCTCCCCAACCAAACAACTGTAATACATAAGTCAACGAAAACTTATAAACTAGCATCAAAATTGCAACAACAGAAACATTGGCGATCAAGAAGTTCTTAACGGTAGTTGTTTTGTACTTTTTGAAATAATAAAGTAAGCCTATAGAAGGAATGGCTAAAAAGCCCATGAATTGAATACCAAAGGTAAGCCCGACAACAAACGAAATGAGCACAAGCCATTTATTACCTCTTGGATTATCAAGGTCGTCGGTCCACTTTAATCCGAGCCAAAGCAGTAATGCCATAATTAGACTGGCCATGGCATATACTTCTGTTTCAACAGCGTTAAACCAAAAACTATCGGAAAAAGTAAAGGCTAAGCTGCCTACCAGTCCGCTTCCTAAAACAGCAATTGCTTTGCTATTTGTTAGCGCGTCTTTTTTGCTGATCAGTTTTCTGGTAAGGTTTGTAATGGTCCAAAACATAAATAGAATAGCAAAAGCACTTGAAGCTCCAGAGACAAAGTTTACCATTCTAGCCACCAACTGGTCGTCACCGAAGGCAAACATGGCAAAAAAAGCACCAATCATCTGCATAAGGGGAGCTCCTGGGGGGTGGCCTACCTGTAGTTTTGCAGAAGTAGAAATATATTCACCTGCATCCCAGAAACTACTGGTGGGTTCTACGGTAATAAAGTAAACGATGAAAGCTATAAAAAAGGCGGTCCACCCAAGTATGGTGTCCCATTTTTCGAAGTTCTTTGAAAACATGTACTGTTTGATTAACCTGTGGGGCGAATTTAGGAATAATTCTAGATATGGTAACCGTTTTTTGATAAACCTTTAACAGCGTTTTGTACTCAATTTTTCAATTATTGATGGGTAAAATGTTTGTGCAAACCAAACTTTGTTTTAAATTTGCACGCTCGAAAGCTGAACTAGTTTCAGAATAGAGGTTGGTATTGGCCCATGGTGTAATTGGCAACACTCCGGTTTTTGGTACCGTCATTCAAGGTTCGAGTCCTTGTGGGCCAACAGAAATTAAAAATTAATCCTAGTATTTCATTATACTAGGATTTTTTATGCGCTTATTTTAGAAAATTCTTTGCTTAACCAAGTTTTAAAGTTAGAATTAATACGGTCATAACAATTATTTCATTTATAGTTTACAGATTTGATAGAGCATAAAAAGACCTTTGTAAACGAACTTATGGCCATCTAAAAATGCATCTTATCTTGAAATTTTAGCGTCATATCTATTAAAATTTAGGATATGATTATTTATGCCCTTCTTGTGTAGCCATTTTGATAATTTTTGATTGTCACAAAAAAAGCTTTTATGTGGATTGTAAGAAAAAGAATTTCTTGGTATGCTGAAGCCTTCTTTAATGTAATAATGGGGATTTTACTTTTGATACCCATGTTATTTTCACTGTATTGGATTTCAAAAAAATAGGAGTTAGGCAGCCATTTGAATTCCTATGTAATTGGTTTCCAATTCTATGATATTATTCCTTGGGAAAATTGTCTTTTAGGTTTTGGTCTTCGCTAGAGATATCACCTTTTGATTCCGAGCTTTCAAAAGCCTCAGACTCCTTGGGATTGTCGATTTGCATATCTTCAGAAGATTCATTCAATGCATCTTCAGCTTCATTTCTCAATAGTACCTCTTCATCGATTTCATCTAAAAGCGTTCCCATTTTTCGTTTGTCTTTTATCATTGCCCATGTCATGACAAGACTTGTGACAATAATCACGAAAAGTAAGATTCCAGATTCGAAACCTTCTATCTCAGCTTGAGCCGGTATGGCGTAAAATAAAAGCACAGTAATCAGTCCCCTTGGGGCAATGAACAATTGAGGAAGGATATCCTTTCCGATAAAGACCCTTAAAATTATCCACCGAATGATATAAATGGATGCTATAATGAGCAAGCTTATTAGCGCTACCTTTAAATCAAGTAAAGAAGAGAGAACAATGGTTATCCCAAAAATAACAAAGAAGAAGGTTCTAACGATGAAGGCAGTTTCTAGTGTGATGATGTGAAGGTCATGATAAATATGTTTCATCTTTTCTTCCTCTAAAAATATAGAAGTCTTACCCGGAAAGAATAGTTTAATATTTTTCACAATAAGTCCGAAGATCAAAATTATGATCAATGAAGAGAGATGCATTTGCTTGCCTAAAGCATAAAGTAACAAAAGAACCGCTATGAGTAAGAAGAGTTTTGCCTGACTTTTAATGCGTTGAAAAATTAAAATGATTGCGTAACTAGCAACAATAGCAATTACAATGGTTAGTACGAGATTAATTGAGAAACCGACGACGCCACCATCTTCCGCAGGATTTAATCCACCCGTTAGAAAATAGAACATCATAATACCAAAAATGTCTGAAAAGGTACTTTCGTAGATGTGAAATTCTTTTTTAACGTCTTTTAGTCCGCCAACGCTTGGGATAATAATTGCGCTGGATAAAATAGATAGCGGTGTAGCATATAGCCATGCAGACTGCATTGTCATGCCATCAATAAATTGGTATAAAATTAATGCGGCAACCCAAGCACTAGCAACTAAGCCGATTAATGCAATAGCCATTGATTTAAGAATGGGTACAAGTTTTTCTCGTTTGAGTTCAAGCTCTAGAGCGGCTTCTAAGACAATCATGATAAGGCCTACAGTGCCCAAAATTTCCAAAGAACTTGCAAAATCAGGGGTTCGGGGTGCAAAAATGTCAAGTCCTATTTTGATAAGTATTCCCAACAAAATGAGCATAAGTACCGAAGGCACGTTGGTCTTTTTTGCTAACCCATTAAACCAGAAGGAAAGGATTACAATGAGAGAGGCTTCAATAATAAGATTGTATGAGGAGAAAATTTCCATGATGGTTAGATTGGTGTTGAAAATATGAATTTAAAGATACTGCTTATCTAAATACTTTTAAAAGCAAGCTAAGAATAATGTTGCAAATAGATGGCCACGTTTTTGACCATATTAAGGTCCAACGGAGGATTATGTTTCTTGAGAATACATATTTTAACAAGATTGCAGAAAAATAAAAATAAGTGTATATTTGCACGACTGAAAGGATAGGATTTTTATTCATGAGGGGACATTTAGTCCTCTTTTTTATTTCACGGCCTTATGTTTAAGAATAAAGTTCAAACGCTTTTAAATGATGCCCTTGAGGAAGACAGTAATCTGTTTTTGATTGATTTTTCGATTACGACAGACCATAAAATTAAGGTTGTTTTAGATGGAGATTTGGGTGTAACCGTTCAGGATTGTATGAAAATAAGTCGTGCCATTGAGCATAACTTAGATCGAGAAGAGGAAGATTTTTCTTTAGAAGTTGCTTCGGCAGGCGCTGCTGCTCCGATGGTTTTGCCAAGACAGTACAAAAAAAACATTGGTAGAAAGTTAGCGGTGAAAACTGAGGATGAAACTTTTGAAGCTAATCTGACAGATGCGACGGAAAACGGAATCGTTTTAGAGTGGAAAGCACGGGAACCTAAACCCATAGGGAAGGGTAAACATACAGTTCAGAAAAGGAAAGAAATCGACTTTTCTGATATAAAAGAAGCAAAAGTTATTTTAAAATTTTAATAGCAGAAGAATGGAAAATATTGCGCTAATTGAATCTTTTTCAGAGTTCAAAGATGACAAGTTTATTGATAGAGTAACCTTGATGGCGATTTTAGAAGACGTATTTAGAAACGCACTTAAAAAGAAATTTGGTTCTGATGATAATTTTGATATTATTATAAATCCAGACAAAGGCGATTTAGAGATTTGGAGAAACCGAATTGTGGTGGAAGATGGTGAAGTTGAAGAGCCTAACGAAGAAATATCATTATCAGAAGCTCAAAAAATTGAGCCTGATTTTGAAGTTGGAGAAGATGTTTCTGAAGAGGTAAAATTAATGCATTTAGGTAGGAGAGCAATCTTAGCACTTCGTCAAAACTTAATTTCCAAAATTCACGAGCACGATAATACAACTATTTATAAGCAGTTTAAGGATCTCGAAGGAGAGATATACACGGCTGAAGTTCATCATATAAGACATAAGGCCATCATATTGTTAGATGATGAGGGTAATGAAATTATCCTTCCGAAGGATCGACAAATACCTTCTGATTTTTTTAGAAAAGGAGATAATGTAAGAGGTATTATCGAGAGTGTTGAATTGAAAGGGAATAAGCCTGCTATTATCATGTCAAGAAGCTCACCAAAATTCTTAGAACAGTTATTTTTTCAGGAAATACCAGAGGTCTTCGATGGCTTAATTACTATCAAAAAAGCGGTTCGTATACCAGGAGAAAAAGCAAAAGTAGCGGTTGATTCTTATGATGATAGAATTGACCCGGTAGGCGCTTGTGTTGGTATGAAAGGTTCTCGTATTCATGGTATTGTACGTGAATTAGGAAATGAAAATATTGATGTTATTAACTGGACAAGCAATCCTCAGTTATTGGTAACAAGAGCGTTGAGTCCTGCGAGAGTTTCATCAGTAAAATTAAATGATGAGAAAATGACAGCTCAAGTATATTTGAAACCAGAAGAAGTTTCAAAAGCTATCGGTAGGGGTGGGCATAATATTCGTTTGGCGGGTCAACTGACTGGTTATGAGATCGATGTCTTCCGAGAAGGTGTTGAAGAGGATGTGGAACTAACAGAGTTTTCAGATGAAATCGATGGGTGGATAATTGAAGAGTTTAAGAAAATAGGAATGGATACTGCTAGAAGCGTATTAGAGCAAGACGTTGCGGACCTCGTAAAGAGAACGGATCTTGAAGAAGAGACCATCGCTGAAGTTGTGCGTATACTCAAAGCAGAATTAGAAGAATAGCTATATATTAGCAGTATTAAAGATTAGGAAAAAGTATTTATGGCAGAAAGTGCAACAGTAAGGCTTAACAAAGTTCTTAGAGAACTTAATATTTCATTAGACCGTGCGGTGGATTTTCTCTCCTCCAAAGGTCATGAGATAGAAGCACGCCCAACCACCAAAATCTCAAATCAGGTGTATCAGGTGCTCTTAGATGAGTTCCAGACCGATATGAGCAAAAAAGTTGCGTCAAAAGAGGTTGGCGAAGAGAAGAGGAAAGAGAAGGAAGCCATACGTATTCAGCTTGAACAAGAACAAGAAGATCGAAGAATAGCAAGAGAGAAAAGAGCTGCTGCCTCACAGGTGATCAAAGCTAAAGCAGAGTTAAGTGGACCTAAAACGGTTGGTAAAATTGATCTCAATCCAAAGAAAAAGGAAGTTCCTGAACCAAAAGAGGAAAAACCTGCGGTAGAGGTTGAGAAGAAGGCTGATGTAGAACCATCTAAAGTTGTAAAAGAGGAAAAGAAAGAGGTAAAACCTAAGAAAACGGAGGAGCCAGTTGCTGAAACAGAAACTGATCAAGCACCTGAAGAGGTTAAGATCGAGACGCAGTATAAAAAACTGTCAGGCCCTAAAATCATGGGTGACAAAATCGACCTTTCAAAGTTTAAAAAACCCAAAAAGAAGAAAGAAGAGGCGAAAGCAAAATCAAGTACGGGTGGAGATACAAAGAGAAAACGAAGGCGTATTGTAAGTAATAAACCAGGTTCAACTGCAGGTAGAGGAACAGGTCCTAGAGGTGCAAATTCTGGTAATAGAAAAGGAGGACAGCGTTTTGGAGCTCCTAAAGTTGAGCCTACCGAAGCTGATGTTCAAAAACAAGTTCGCGAAACCCTTGAAAAGTTACAAGGTAAATCGAAAAAGGGTAAAGGAGCCAAATATCGTAGGGATAAAAGAGATCAACACCGTCAACAGACTGATATTGATCTTGAAATACAAGAAATAGAAAGTAAAACACTAAAAGTAACCGAATTTGTAACAGCAAATGAAGTTGCGACAATGATGGATGTTTCTACTACTGAAATTATTTCGGCCTGTATGTCCTTAGGGATGATGGTAACTATGAATCAACGATTAGATGCTGAAACCCTTTCTATAGTAGCAGAGGAATTCGGTTACAGCGTTGAATTCGTTACTGCGGATATTGAAGAAAGTATTGTAGAAGCTGAAGACGCTCCTGAAGATTTGAAGCCAAGGGCGCCGATTGTTACGGTGATGGGGCATGTAGATCATGGTAAAACTTCTTTGTTGGATTATATTCGAGAAGAAAATGTTATTGCGGGTGAAAGTGGTGGTATTACGCAGCATATTGGTGCTTATGGAGTAACTCTTGAGGATGGACAGAAAATTGCTTTCTTAGATACACCGGGTCACGAGGCCTTTACGGCAATGCGTGCTCGTGGTGCTCAAGTAACTGATATTGCTATTATTGTAATTGCAGCAGATGATGACATCATGCCTCAAACGAAAGAAGCGATAAGTCATGCCCAAGCAGCAGGAGTTCCTATAGTATTTGCTATTAACAAGATCGATAGGCCTACTGCGAATCCAGATAAGATCAAAGAAGGTTTAGCTAATATGAATCTTTTAGTTGAAGATTGGGGTGGCAAAATACAGTCACATGATATTTCTGCTAAAACTGGTGACGGAGTTAAAGAATTATTGGAAAAGGTATTGCTTGAAGCCGAATTATTAGAGTTAAAAGCGAACCCAAATAAGCTTGCGAATGGAACTGTAGTAGAAGCTTTCTTAGACAAGGGAAAAGGATATGTTTCCACTATTTTGGTTCAGGCAGGAACACTGAAAATCGGAGATTATGTTCTAGCGGGTACAACAAGCGGTAAAGTTAAAGCCATGCAAGATGAGCGTGGTAAAATTATAAAGGAGGCCGGTCCTTCACAGCCCATTTCTATTCTAGGATTGGATGGAGCGCCTCAAGCAGGTGATAAGTTTAATGTTTTGGAGGATGAAAGGGAAGCAAAACAGATTGCTACAAGACGTTCGCAATTACAACGTGAGCAGTCAGTTAGAACGCAGCGTCATATTACACTAGATGAGATTGGAAGACGTATTGCTTTAGGAGACTTTAAAGAACTGAATATTATCTTAAAAGGTGATGTTGATGGTTCTGTGGAAGCGTTAACAGATTCGTTCCAGAAATTATCTACGGATGAGATACAAGTCAATATTATTCATAAAGCAGTCGGACCTATTACAGAGTCTGATGTTTTATTAGCATCCGCTTCGGATGCTGTTATTATCGGTTTCAACGTGAGACCAATGGGTAACGCCAGACAAGTAGCTGACAAGGAAGAAATCGATATCCGCATGTATTCGATTATCTATGATGCCATCAATGATTTAAAAGATGCAATGGAAGGTATGCTTTCCCCAGAAATGAAGGAAGAGATTACCGGAACTGCTGAGATTAGAGAGACCTTCAAAATATCGAAAGTTGGTACGATTGCGGGTTGTATGGTAACGACAGGTAAAATACTCAGAAATTCAGGTATTCGATTGATTCGTGATGGTGTAGTAATCTTTACGGGAGAGCTTTCTTCGTTAAAGCGTTTTAAAGACGATGTTAAAGAGGTTGCGAAAGGCTATGATTGCGGATTGCAGATCAAAAACTACAATGATATCAAAGAGTTAGATATCGTAGAAGGCTTCCAAGAAGTTGCAGTTGCCAAAAAACTGAAATAGTATTATAGAATTTCTTTTCAGGAAGAAGTTCAATCGAGTATTAATAAAAAAATCGATCTAGTTGGTCGATTTTTTTGGTGTTAACAACATTGCGTTTGGATACTTTCTTCGAACCTCAATAAATTTGCGTTCTGCCTCGAGTTTTGTTTTGAATCTACCCACTTTTACTCTGTATGTAGGAGAATCAAAATCAACCCTAGAAGAGAGGTTAGGAAAGTCAATATTTACAAGTGATTTAAGTTCGTTTGC
>CALHCJ010000213.1 GCA_937936275.1 uncultured Flavobacteriaceae bacterium | reverse complement strand
GAAGTGCCTGTAGAATTAAATTACACTCTGATCGATAAAAAATTTGGTGTGAGTTTAATCGGAGGAGTGAGTTCATTATTTTTGGTCGATAATTCTATTGAGTTGACTTCTGGTGTGCTTACCACCGAAGTTGGAGAGGCGAACAACGTGAATAATGTAAATTTCAGCACCAACGTTGGTTTTGGCATTAATTACAAGTTCACTCCCAAAGTGAAATTAAACATTGAACCTATGTTCAAATACCAATTAAATACATTTTCTCAAACCGAGGGTACTTTTCAACCTTTCTCTGTAGGTGTGTATAGTGGTTTGAGCTTCAAATTTTAATCTGAATGTAGTTTGTAGTTTGGATTCTGACGTCAAATTAAAACACCTGTCACCTTAAGAATTAGACGTTTGAAAAAGTTTAGCGCATGATTGGCCAGTTATCCATTCCTTAGCAAAGAAATTTAATGCCCTGTTTTCCTATAAGCTGTCTATTTATTCAATTCAGCTAAAATCACTTCGCGCACGTCTTCGCGAAGTGTTAATTTATCTTCTTCAGATAAAATACCGGTTTCAAAAAAGGAATGCACTTTCGCCCTCAACCTACCTGGTCCTCCACTTAAAAACGTAAACGAAAAACGTTTTTTACCATCATAAAAAGTCATTGGTACTACCGGTATTTTATGCGCAATAGCCATTTTAAAAGCGCCATCTTTAAAAGTATCAAGTACAACATGTTCTTCTGGTACCCCACCTTCTGGAAAAATACAAATACTCAAACCTTGATTCAATCTTCTTTGTGCTCTGCGATATACACCTGTTCTACTTCTAGTATCCTCGCGGTCTACCATAATGCATACGCGCTTGAAGAAAAATCCGAACAGAGGAATTTTCGATAATTCTTTCTTCCCCACAAAAACAAACGGGTTTTTACTAATCTTCAGCATCAACATAATATCTAGCATGCTGGTGTGGTTTGCAACGAGCATATAGCTTTTACCGCTCTCCAATTTCTGTTCTCTCTTAATTTGAGGTGGACAACCCATTCCGTATAAAATAGGTGTTGCCCATAAATTTCGAGCAAGCCAAAAAAATTGAGGATACCATTTTTCCGAGAGTGTTGTAATCAATAAGAATGGAAAGAAAATTAGAATAGGAATTGCAACCAAAATATAAAACCAAATACGATACAGAACGTGACCAATATTTTTGATTCCTTTTAACATCCCGTCAAAAATAAGTATTTGATAGGGTTTTTTACGATTTGTTTTACCTTTGTCCTCTTTCAAAAGAAACTCATGGCAAGAATCTTAACAGGCATACAAAGTACCGGCGTTCCACATTTAGGAAATATCTTAGGCGCAATAATGCCCGCCATTCAAATGGCTCAAGATCCGGCTAACGAATCTTATCTTTTTATAGCGGATATGCATTCGTTAACTCAAATCAAAAACGGTGAGGCACTACGAAATAACACCTATGCCACGGCAGCAACGTGGTTAGCTTTTGGATTAGATATTGAAAAAACCGTTTTCTATCGTCAAAGTGATGTTCCGCAAGTTGCTGAACTCTCTTGGTATCTCAGTTGTTTTTTCCCTTATCAGCGTTTGACCCTTGCACATTCTTTTAAGGATAAGGCAGATCGTTTGGAAGATGTAAATGCCGGACTGTTTACTTATCCGATGTTAATGGCGGCTGATATTTTATTATATGATGCAAATATTGTGCCCGTGGGAAAAGATCAATTGCAGCACATTGAAATGACTCGCGATGTTGCCTCTCGTTTTCACGCACAATTGGGTGATACTTTTGTCTTACCAGAAGCCAAGGTACAGGAAGAAACTATGTATATTCCTGGTACAGATGGTGCGAAAATGAGTAAAAGCAAAGGAAACTTAATTAATCTCTTTCAACCTGATAAGAAGTTAAGAAAGCAATTGATGGGTATTTTATCTGATAGCACTCCGATGGAAGATCCGAAGGATCCAGAAACTGATAATACCTTTGCTCTTTATAAAATTCTAGCTTCAGAAACACAAATTGCTGAAATGAGATCAAACTACCAAGGCGGAAACTACGGCTACGGTCATGCCAAGCAAGCTTTGTACGAAGTTATTATAGAACGTTTTGGAGAGGCTCGCGAAAAATTTGACTACTACATGAATCACCTCAATGAAGTAGATGATGCCCTAGCTTTAGGAGCTGAAAAGGCTAAAAGGACCGCCGACCAAGTTCTAGAACGGGTTCGAAACAAAGTTGGATACTAAATATACTTTTTGGTATTTTTACTTTTCTATGGATAACAGCTCCATTTCAAACATTAGCGCTGAATATGCAGGAATCAGTCCACCTCCAACGGCTCTTTCCCCATAGGCTAGCTCTTGCGGTATAAAAACCATCCATTTGGAACCTACAGGCATTAATTGTAAAGCCTCTTGCCAACCCTTAATCACCTGTGTAACTCCAAAAACTGCTGGTTCTCCTCTTTCCACAGAACTGTCAAAAACTTCTCCATCAATCAACATGCCCGTATAATGCACCTTTATTTTATCAGCGGCGACTGGTATAGCGCCATCACCTTTTTTCAAAACTTCGTATTGTAAACCACTTTCTGTAGTAATTACCTCAGGTCTCTTGCCGTTTTTAGCCAAAAAAGCTATGTTCTTTTCATTGCGTGTGGTATTCTCTGCCTCCTCTATTTTCCGTATGGTGTTCTCGGTTAGCCTTCTAGCAGCCTCTATTTCTAATTTTTCTTTGCCTTGAATCGCATCTTCTAAACCAAGAGCAAAAGCATTACGCGATATGGAATCTATACCTACTGTTTTTAAATTGTTTCCGATACTTACGCCATAAGCATAACTAAAATTTTGTAAACTATCATTCAAATTGAGTTGTTTGGCTTTCTCAATCTCCGCTAGTTCTAGTTTCATTTCACTTGCTTGCGCTTTCAAATTTGCAACTTCTTTTATAAGATCCTTTTTTTTCTGAGCGAAGTTTGAAAAACTTACGAGGATAAGTACTACTAGGACAATAGATTTTTTCATTACAGCGTTTTTATAGGTTGCGAAATTAGGTAAAATCTAAAATATTATGATTTCAAAATTGAATTTTATCAAAACGGATAAAAAGACTGGACAGTTTGTTTTACCTATATACTATAATTCCGAATCAAAAGAGAATAGAGTCCTTCGGATGTATTTCATCGATAAATGACCATAAATATGGTATCTGCAATACCTGTACAGTATTCACAGACCACTAAGTCGGTATTATCGCCTTAGTTTTGGTATTAATATTCTATGAAATATCTACTCTTATATAGCTTCGAACAACTTTCCAGGCAGGGGTCTGACGACTCCTTTCATTTCCATATTTAAAAGGGTTGAAGAGGTTCTAAATATTGGAATTTGACACTCTAAGGCTATACTGTCTAGCAACTGTTTTCCGTCTTTTTGAAGATAGGAATAGATCGATTTTTCTATTGCATCGAGTTCTACAAATAATTGTTTTTGAATGATCTTCGGGTCTTTTTCCTCTACATTCCAATCTAATAAATAGATCAAATCTGCAGCTGAAGTCAACATGTGCGCTTTTTGTTGTTTGATTAGATTATTACAGCCCAGACTATACTTATCTCCTGCACGACCTGGAACAGCAAACACATCTCGATTATAACTATTTGCGATATCTGCTGTTACTAAGCTTCCTCCTTTTTCGGCTGATTCTATAACAATGGTTGCCTCAGCCATTCCTGCAATGATTCGGTTTCTTTTTAAGAAATTCTCCCGTTCAGGCGTACTGTTACTCCAAAAATCAGTTACAAAACCTCCATTTTGCTCTATATCACGCGTGTACTTCGCATGTACTTTAGGATAAATTTGATTTAATCCGTGAGCCAAACATCCTATGGTCTGTAAACCATGTCTAGCTGCAGCTCTTTGAATACAAATATCAACACCATAGGCGAAACCACTAACGATCACTGGATTTAAAGGTGCAATATCTTCAATAAATTGCTCGCAAAATGAAGTTCCATAACTAGTAATTTTGCGCGTACCTACCACACTAATTATTTTTTGTCCTTCCAATTCAATATTGCCGCGGCTAAAAAGCAACACAGGACTATCAACACAATGCCGCAAATAAGAGGGGTAATCAGCATCCATAAAATAGGAGTAGGAAATATTATTCTTTTCGATGTATTTGTATTCGTACTCCGCCGCTTGAATGTGTTCTGAATCGTGAAGTTCTCTTAAGGTATAGGAACCAATACCATCAATTTTGAGAAGGTTTTGCAGCTTCTCGGAAAAAATTGCACTTGCACTGCCGCAACTACGAATTAACTTTTTAGCAATGACATCACCAATATTTTTAATATTTTGAAGTCTGAGAATAGCAATTAATTCATTCTCTGATATTTGTGAATCTCCCATAGTTATTCACAAAATACGGAAATTATAATTTTAATAAAAAGTTACAAAAGAGGTTTTGAACCTCTGTATTTTTTGTAATATTTGCGAAAGATGGTATTAGAACACTATATTTCCGAATTACTATATCGATACAATTGTGTCATGGTTCCAAATCTTGGAGCTTTCTTGACCCAGACTGAATCTGCTGTGATTCACAAGACCACAAATGCCATTTACCCGCCAACCAAATTAATTTCATTCAATGAACAGGTTGTTACGAATGATGGCCTATTAGTTTCGTACATTGCAAAGGCCGAAAAGTCAACCTACGAAGAGACATTAGTCAAGGTTACTGATTTTGTTGCTGTTTGGAAAAAACAATTGCAATCAGGAAAAAAGCTAGATTTAGCTAAGATCGGATCTTTATCGTTGAATGAATCTGATAAAATTCAGTTCCAACCTGAAAATAGTATCAATTACCAAACCTCATCATTTGGCTTTTCTACTTTTACGGCGAATCCAATTGTAAGAGAAGTTCTTAAAACTGAAGTTGAGGAACTCGAAGAAAAAATTCCCTTTGTATTTACTCCAGAACAAAAAAGAAGAAGCAATAGCAGACCTTATTTGAAGTACGCTGCTATTTTCTTATTGACGATAACTACAGGTCTAACAGCCTTTCAGTATTTTAACAACAATATCACCCAAAAACAACTAGTTCAGGAAAAAGCTCAAGAGGAAGTAACTCGCCATATTCAACAAGCGACTTTTTTTGATCTCGAACCTGTTGAACTCCCCTCAATTTCCTTGGATGTGGTTACCTCTGAGAAAAAAGAAGGAGTACGTGTACATCATATTGTAGCTGGTGCTTTTCGGTTTCAAAAAAACGCGGATAAAAAAATACGTCAGTTAAAGAGAAGAGGTTTTAATGCAAGTTATATCGGGACCAACAAATTTGGGCTTCACATGGTTACCTACGACAGTTTCATTGATGTAGATGAAGCTTTAAGAACACTGAAAAGCGTAAAAAGAAATCACAGTAGTGACGCTTGGTTGTTGTCTTCAAAATAATAGGGCTCTTCAATTTTTATCCCTACAACTTAGCAGTATCTTTGTGCAAAATTTGAGATATGCAGGCTAAAAGTCCTAGTGCTTCCCGTACCGTAATGAGTGATCTTGTATTGCCAGGCGATACGAATATGTTAAATAATCTTTTCGGAGGCGAGCTACTGGCGAGAATGGATAGAGCTGCCAGTATTGCGGCAGGTCGGCACAGTAGCAGTATTACCGTGACTGCATCCGTGAATCATGTTGCTTTCACTCAAGCTGTTCCCTTAGGAAGTGTTGTGACAGTTGAAGCCGCAGTCTCGAGAGCCTTTACGACTTCAATGGAGGTCTTTATCGATGTTTGGATAGAAAGTCGTTTTAGTGGTGAGCGAACGAAAGCGAACGAAGCAATTTATACATTTGTGGCGTTAGACGAGATGGGCAAACCAACGAAAGTACCGCCTTTAAAACCAGTTTCCGATTTAGAAAAAGAACGTTTTGCAGCAGCGTTGCGTCGAAAGCAATTAAGCCTAGTATTAGCTGGTAAATTAGAACCAAGAGAAGCTACCGAGCTTAGGGCTTTATTTATGGGAGAATAGCCAAGCAGTTTATAAAAATCAGAAGCGTCTGGGTTCTAATCAGACCACTTAAATTAAAGCCATTAGAGTTGATACACCCATTCTTCAGGGTTCAGTTTTGAAGTGTCTTCGTATAAGTAAAATTTTAGGCGTGTTTGACCATTAGACCGATTGGTATATATTTTACCCAATTGCGTCTTTATATCCACACGATCGCCTTTTTTTACGAACAAGTCAGATAGATTATAATATGTACTAATAAAATTCCCGTGTTTGATTTGAACTCCTTTATTTCCTCCAGGCACTGACAAAATTGCAATGACTTCCCCTTCAAAAATAGATCTTGCGATGGCCCCTTCGTCTGTAGCTATAATAACTCCGTTACTTTCGTGCTTTATCCCAGGATAAATAGGATCACGATATACCCCAAAACCCTGACTCTTTATTCCCTTTTCAACAGGCCAAATAAGCTTTCCTTTGTTGGCTGTAAAATTATGTGCCACGATAGTTGCTTCTGGTGTTAGGTCAAACTTACTTGTGTTCGAAACCTTTTTTCCAGCCTTCTTATTTACGGCAGCAATAGCATTGCGAATCAGTTTCTCAATTTGTTGATCTATTTTCCGAGCTTCTTTTTGCTTTTTTTCAATTGCCGCTGTGTATTTGCTTTCGTTTTGCCTTATCGTAGCTAAAAGTTCTTTTTGAGTTTGGATTTCCTTGAAAAGTTCGTTTTTTGCTTTACGATTTTGAACTAATAAAATTTCTTTCACCTTACGCTCTTCATTCAAGTCTTTG
>CALHCJ010000212.1 GCA_937936275.1 uncultured Flavobacteriaceae bacterium | reverse complement strand
AAAATCAAAAAGAAGATGCTAAAGGTGAACTAGAAAATGCCATGCTGGAAGCCATCAAAAGACAAGCCGAAAGAAAAAATTACACTTGGTAGTAAACTACCTCAGGTTAAACCTAGAATGCATTTGTAAGCTAACAGCGTCAATATCTTTAGGCAAACCTCCAAGGCATTTAAATCTCGATTATCGAGTGAACAACAACCAAAATACACAGAGCTTTCTCTGATTATAAATTGTTGAACGCAGTTGGTTGGTGTTTAGTTAAATGGGTCTATCAAAATTAATTTGATAGGCTCATTTTTATCCAGTGTAAAAATTATTTATTAATTACGCAGAATTTACTGAGCGGCTGGGCAATAGCAATCGTATTTTCTTTCTGTTTGACCGAAATCGTATCCTAAGGTAATTTGGTGAAAGCCACCATTATCAAAACGAATATCGCCCATTTGATACGAGTAGTTGTACGATACTAGAAAATTTCCAATGTTAGCACCGACTATAGGTGTTACTAATTGCAAACGCTGCTCGCCAAAACTTCCGTTACTTTGAAACTGAGCACCGTCAAAACTTCTTCTGTACGATACGCCACCCCAAACGCGTCCGAAATCAACATCACGATACACCTTAACATTTATATCCATGGTTTTTTGATTTCCACCGACTGCAATAGGGTCATTCTCGCTTTGATAATTAAATTCGGAAATTTGAAATAAAATAGATGGTTCTACTTGCCACTCGCTTCTTCCGAAAATATAACCAGCAGAGGCTAAATATCTGCGAGCATTATCAATAACGGGAAGATTTCCATCAACTCTTCCAAATCGGTAAAGCTCTCTTTCAGAACCTAGAATATTTAATACTCCAAAGTGGGCGTAAAACTCCATTTTACTATATGAAAAACCAAGATCCATATTGAAGTATCCCTGACTGATATTACTACCAACAATTGCAGGATCGTTTAAGATAGAACGAAAACTAGTTTCATCGAGCTTACTTTGCAAATATGTGGGACTTAAACCAAAAGATATTTGATTCAGATATCGTTCATCGCCACCAATTTTCAAGTGATAAGCATAGGTTAATTTTACTCCTGTCATTGAATGATAACCATTAGCATCATTGAAGATGATTGCACCGACACCACTGTTACTGTCTCCTAGTCTAAAATTTGCATTTAAGGTCTGAAGGTTAGGCGCTTCATCAACACTAAACCACTGTTGTCGTGCAGTAGCTCTTACTTTACCTCCTTCACCTATGCCTGCCATGGAAGGATAAACTAGATAATAGTTATCTGCTAAATAGTCAAAATAAACCGGTATGCCCTCTTGAGCACTAGACTGATAAGCAAAAGTTAAAAAAGAAAGAAGTACTAACAATCGAAGTTTCATGCGGATTCAGGAGCTAAGTTAGAACGGCTAAATATAAAGGTATAACGGTCTAAACACAACTATATTATATATCGATTACCTTAGAATTACTTTGTATTTTTGTGCAAAATTGAAAGCAATGAAAGAGTATTCGATTACAGTAGTGGAAACTACCAATCCGTCGATATTAAAATTTGAGACCAATCATTTCATAACTACAGGTAAGAACTACGAGTTTAAGAATATTGATGAAGCACAAAATTCACCTTTAGCACAACAATTATTTTATCTACCCTTTATAAAAACCGTATATATCTCTGGCAATTTTATTGGTTTAGAACGGTATGATATTGTACAATGGAATGATGTTAAAGACGAGGTAGCTCAGCAGCTTGTAGAATACCTGAATGCAGGAGAACCTATTATTATTGAAGAGGAAAAGAAAACGAAAGTTGCGGTAACGGTTTATGCTGAAGTGACTCCAAACCCATCAACAATGAAGTTTGTGGCAAGTAGAAAAATTGTTCCTGCTACTTTTGAGTTTAAAAATATTGACGAGGCAAAAGACTCTGAGTTAGCCAAAGCTCTTTTTCAATTTCCATTTGTGAAACAAGTATTTTTTGATGAAAATTATGTTTCGGTGACCAAATTTGATGTTGCCGAATGGGATGATATTACTATGGAGTTACGCGAATTAATTCGCGATTTTATTGCAGATGGCAAAGATGTTGTGTCATTAGACATAAAAGCACAACATAAACCTAAAGCCACTCAAGTAGAAAATCAACCAGAGGTTAACCTTGACGATACCTCGCTCGAAATTATTGATATCTTAGAAGAATATGTAAAACCTGCCGTAGCAAGTGATGGTGGTAATATTTTATTCAAATCGTATGATAAAGAAAGTAAAACGGTGAACGTCATACTTCAAGGAGCTTGCAGTGGCTGTCCGTCTTCCACATTTACTTTAAAGAACGGTATTGAAACCATGCTAAAAAATATGATGGGAGATCGAATAAATGAAGTTGTCGCTTTAAACGGGTAATTAAAGGTTTTTTTGAGTCCTAACTTCATCTTATATTTAGTATCTTGAAATAAATATAAAAAATAACACTATGGCCATTTTAAAAGTAATCGAAGTTTTAGCTAATTCTGAAAAGAGCTGGGAAGATGCTACAAAAAAAGCAGTTTCTCATGCGTCGAAATCGGTAAAAAATATTCGTTCAGTTTATATCAATGAGCAAAGCGCTAGCGTCAAAGATGGCGAAGTAAACGAGTATAGAGTAAATGTTAAAATAACTTTTGAAGTAAAGTAAACTTTTGTTTTATCGTATTGAATTAATAAGCACCCGATTACTTTGGGTGCTTTTTTTATAGATTTTTTTAAAATATTTGAACAAGCAGCATGAGTCAAAAACATACCAATTCTTTAATTACGGAAACGAGCCCTTATTTACTTCAACACGCTCACAACCCTGTGAATTGGAAAGCATGGAATGAAGAAATTCTGTTGCAAGCAAAAAAGGAGAACAAGCTCTTATTAATCAGCATCGGATACGCCGCTTGTCACTGGTGCCATGTTATGGAGCACGAATGTTTTGAAGATGAAGAAGTAGCCAAAACCATGAATACCAACTTTGTGAATATCAAAATTGATCGTGAAGAACGCCCAGATGTAGATCATATTTATATGGATGCACTTCAAATGATGACGGGCAGTGGAGGTTGGCCATTAAATATAGTTGCTCTTCCTAACGGTAAACCATTTTGGGGTGCGACTTACGTCAAAAAAGACGATTGGATTCAAGTTCTCAAGCAACTCAGCGACCTATTTGAAAAAAATCCTGAAAAAATTATCGAATATGCCGAGAAACTTGCAAGCGGTATCAGCGCAATTAATCTAGTCGAGAATAAGCCTGATTTAGAAATCTATTCCTTAAATCAAATAGATGCAGTTGTAAAAGACTGGTCTCAATATTTTGATACCTTTTTAGGAGGCTATAAGAGGGCACCAAAGTTTATGATGCCTGTAAATCTCAATTTTCTTTTGCATTATAGCACCGCGCAAAATAATGCATCTGTTTTAGAATATGTAAATACATCTTTAACCAGAATGGCTTGGGGCGGACTTTTTGATCAAGTTGGTGGTGGCTTTTCAAGATATTCGGTTGATACTAAATGGCACGTTCCTCACTTTGAAAAAATGCTTTACGACAATGGACAATTAATAAGTTTATACGCGAAAGCTTATGCCGCAACTAAGAATGAGCTCTACAAAAGCACCGTAGCCAAAACTATAGTTTTTATTGAAAAAGAGCTCATGAATGAGGCTTATGGCTTCTACTCTTCTCTTGATGCTGATAGCTTAGATTCAGATGGAAAACTTGAAGAAGGAGCTTTTTACGTATGGAAAGAAAACCAGCTAAAAGAATTATTGAAAGAGGATTATGAGATTTTCAAAGACTATTTCAACATTAACGAATATGGTTATTGGGAACATGACAATTACGTACTCATTCGCGATGCGGAGAATGAAGAAATTGCTAAGAAACATAACATTAGTACTGAAGCGTTAGAAAAAATAATTAGTACGTCGAAAGCTGTTTTGTTCAAAGAACGAAATAAGCGATCACGACCTAGGCTCGATGATAAAGTACTCACCTCTTGGAACGGTCTAATGCTTAAAGGACTTACGGATGCTTATAGATATCTAGGAGATAGCGATTATCTCGATTTGGCAGTGAAAAATGCAAGTTTCGTTTTAGATAATTTAATGAGACCTGACGGTGGGTTATACCATAATCACAAAAATGGGAAGAGTACTATTAACGGATATCTCGAAGACTATGCAGCGGTCATTGACGCTTTTGTAGGGTTATATGAAGTAACTTTCCATGAAAAATGGATAAAGATAGCGAAAGACTATGCTGATTATACCCTTACCCATTTCTTTGACACTGAAAGTAACATGTTCTTTTTCTCATCTAAAGAAGATGATTACATTATTAGAAGAACCATCGAAGTAGGTGATAACGTCATACCTGCCTCAAACTCCGTAATGGGAATTAACCTCTTCAAATTGTCTAAATATTTTCCAACGGAAGCCTACAAAGAAATTTCTCTTCAAATGCTAAAAAACGTTCAAGAAAACTTTGCCAAGAACGCTCAAAACCATGCAAATTGGTTGAATCTCAACTTATTGATCCAGAAGCCCTTTTATGAAATTGCTATTATCGGTAATGAATACCAATCTAAAGGTAGGGAAATTGCAAAAAGGTATTTGCCCCACACTATTATTTCTGGAACTGCTAAAGAAAGTATGCTTTCGCTTTTGCAAAACCGATATATGGAAAGTGAGACCATGATTCATATTTGTCAAGACAGCCTTTGTAAACTCCCAATAACAAATACTAAGGAAGCAATAAAACAAATTAGCGAGCACAATTAAAAAGAGTTTTTTTTGTACGATTCTTAGAGAAACACGTCTTATTAAATTAGCTTCGCAAAGCTTAAAAAAGAAAACCCATGGAAGAAATAACAAATTACAAACAACATATCGATAATGCCATTGCTTGGCTATGGAGCGCCCTTCCCAACTTGATCATGGCCATTCTCATTTTTATTGTGGGTTTATGGGTAGTTCGCTTTTTAAATAGAATGGTGCGCAAGTTCTTCATTAGAAAAGAGTATGACCCTGCATTAGAAACCTTCTTACAAAGCTTTATAAATATTGCCCTTAAAATAATACTCTTCGTATTGGTTGTTACGCAACTAGGTGTAAAATCTTCATCATTAGTAGCTATTGTTGGTGCCGCTGGGCTTGCAATCGGACTCGCACTACAAGGCTCTCTGTCTAACTTTGCTGGCGGTGTACTTATTCTACTTTTCAAACCTTTTCGAGTTGGAGATTTTATCTCTGCACAAGGCGTTGACGGAACTGTAAAAGAAATCACCATCTTTTACACCAAATTAACCACCTTTGGTAATCAGATTGCTGTCTTGCCTAATGGAAAGTTATCCAACGACAATGTTATTAATTATAACGCCATGGATACGCGAAGAGATAATATCAAGCTTGGTATTGGTTACGGATCAAATATTAAAACTGCGAAAGACATATTACTCCAAATATGTGCAGATAACGAAAATATTAATAAAGAACCTATACCTGAAGTTTATGTAGATGCTCTTGGTGACAGCTCCGTAAATCTAACTTTACGTTTTTGGGCAGATAACGCAGTTTTCTGGCCAGCACATTTCTATGTAATTGAAGAAGCCAAGAGTAGGTTTGATGCTGCTGGAATAGAGATACCTTTCCCGCAGCGTGATGTACATATGAAAGGATAATGCTATTAACCTTTCTTTTTCTTTGTCTGTAGAATAAAGTCTTTAAGATAGTACGGTTCAAAATAAGCTACATCTTCAAAATCTTTGTTTTGATATTTTTCAAAGGAAAGTCTTGCCATTTCGTTTGCAGAAGGAAAAGCTTCAGTTTTGAAACTTAAGTTTGAATGCTTCAATTGTGATTCACACTTTTCAGCTCCTGAACCGATAAGCAAGGTTTTGCCTTTAACGAGATACTCTTTAAAGGAATTTTCATCTATTATATCTGCCCTTGTTTCACGTACTTCAACGCAATCAGCATCAAAAACTTGAGCGTAAACCTCCATACGTCTTGCATCTAGTACAGGAATAATATAATCAATTGATGGATCTGAAGATTGCAAGGCCATGCTTTTTAGGGTAGCAATTGAAATCAAAGGAATATCCAAAGAGAAACAAAATCCTTTAGCAGCCGAAACTCCAATACGCAGCCCAGTATACGAACCAGGGCCTTTACTGATTGCTATCGCTTTTAGATCGTTCAAGGTAATACTGGCTTCGACGACTACTTCTTCAATAAAAACATGCAATTGTTCCGAATGCGAATAATTTGGCGTGTTGTGCTCTTTTA
>CALHCJ010000211.1 GCA_937936275.1 uncultured Flavobacteriaceae bacterium | reverse complement strand
AAAAGATTCCTCAAATGGGGTAGTATTATTTTTGTTCTTTGGATTATCGCTGTCCTCTTGAATATGTTCTCAAATTCGATTAAAGCGCCGTATAGTTATTATCCTTTGCGTATTGTTTCTTCAGTTCTAATTTATTGGATTGGATATCAGGCTTTCTTTAGATTCGTAATTATGAAAGATCGTATTGTCTTACGTCGTCAGATTAGAACCAATGAAAAAGTACAGGTAAATAATGTTTTGAAAATTGAAAAGACCGAAAGTCAAGAAGCTCAGTTTAATAAAATACATCGCGATATTGTATTGCAACAAAAATACTTTGACTCCAATTTAAGCCTAGAAACGCTTTCAGATGAACTGGGAATTAGTATTGCAAAACTTTCAAAACTAGTAAATCGATTTAGCGGAGATAATTTTCCAGATTACATAAACAAGCTGCGCGTTGATGCAGCTAAGAGCCTTCTTGTGAAAGATGAATTTAAGTCATACACTATTGCCGCTATAGGTCTAGAGTGCGGTTTTAATTCTAAGTCAACCTTCTACTCAGCATTTAAAAAATTTACGAGCAAAACCCCAACCGAGTATAAGAAAGGAAGTTAGCAGTAAAAATATATTTGTCCGAATTCTTCTAAATGATATGATCTTGGACACCCCATTTATAACGTTCTCTTAGTTTTATGTCGAACAATTAAAACTAGTGGTTATGAAAGTCTTCATTTTAATTTTTACATGTTTTATTTATTTAAACAACTGCCTAGCACAAAAAAATTTAATTATGGCGGAATTAGGAGGTAATAGTTTAGGTCCTTCAATAAACTATCAAAGACAAATTGGAGGCAAAAATAAACTGGGTATACGCATTGGTATTGGAAGTGCGTTTGTGAATAATGATAATCCGAGAGGTGTCTCTTCATATAATATTTCTTTTTGGTCAGATGAAAAACTATCTATTCCCATTGCTACAACCTTCTTATTTCGTTTCAAAAATCAAAACTATTTTGAAACTGGTTTAGGGTACACTTGGATAGATATTGACAAAGATTTTCAAAATAATGAGCAAGGCACTCATAATTTAATAGCATCATTAGCTTTTGTGAGGCATTTTGGAAAAGGCACGGGTTGGATGTGGAAAGCAAGCTTTACACCGCTGTTAGGTGGTATTAGCAGCGGAGCATTTATATTTGGTTTCTCACCTATGGCCGGAATAGCTATTGGTAAACGATTTTAATTACTTAAAATAGTTGGATAAGTTCTTAGGGTTTCTTTACGCTCAATTGTTAATAGGTAAAAAAAATGAAAGTGTTTACGTACGCAGTTCATCGGAGAAAAGTAACTACGTCGAAGAATTCTTTCCGATGAACAAATAAATGCCTAATTCACTCGTTTAATCTTCAACTTAGTCCCAGAACTTAACCGAATATAAAACTAAACCTATTCTTATGGCCCAGAAATTAGTAATATTATCCGACATGTGGGGAGCTAAAAAAGGACTCTACATTACCTCTTATCTCGGATATTTACAGCAGTATTTCGATATTACCTATTACGATATTCAACAGTTAGCTAATATAGACGTTAAGATACTCAGTCAAGAAAACGTGCATAGAGCTTTCGTTGAAGGTGGAATCGAAACCGGAGTTGCACATCTTTTGAAAAAAGAAACAGAACCAGCGCATTATTTGGGTTTTAGTATGGGCGGAACGATTGCTTGGAAAGCTGGCCTTATGGGCTTGCCTATGAAATCGATCTATACAGTTTCTTCTACTAGAATTCGTGCTGAAGAAAGTAAGCCGGAATGTAAGACAACGGCGTTGTTTGGAGATAAAGATATGTATCGCCCAAAATCAGACTGGCATCAAAGACTAGGTGTAAAACCTGAATTAATTAAGGGATTTGGTCATACAATGTATGCTGATGAAAAGATTATTGGTCGCGTATGCTTAGATCTTTTGAATTCAGTAACACAACCACAGAAAACAGAAAAAGAAGAAGTGCATGCGCATATTAAAATTGCGTAGTACGTTCGGTAAATAAGTAAAAACTAAAGGCAGTCTATGAGACTGCCTTTAGTTTTTTTATAGTTTCGTGTGAAATTTTTTCCTCAGCATACGGTTTTGTAACCTTAAATTCTGTTTCTCCACTACTTGGCATTTCGAACATTGCATCTGTGAAAATCGCTTCACATAAAGAACGAAGTCCTCTTGCTCCTAATTTATATTCAATAGCCTTCTTAACAATATATTCCAGTGCTTGATCTGTAATGGTAAATGAGATGCCATCCATTTTGAATAGTTTCTCATACTGTTTGATAATTGCATTTTTAGGCTCAGTAAGAATAGCTCTTAGCGTTTTCTCATCGAGAGGATTCATGTGCGTCAACACCGGAAGTCTTCCAATAATTTCTGGAATCAATCCAAAATCTTTCAAATCCTTTGGAATAATATACTGAAGAATGTTGGTTTCGTCTAAATTTTCATCTGCTTTTGACGCACTGTAGCCAACCGCCTGCATATTCAAACGTTTAGTAATCGCTCTCTCAATACCATCAAAAGCCCCTCCCGCTATAAACAATATGTTTTCAGTATTAACTTCAATAAACTTTTGATCAGGATGTTTTCTACCTCCTTTAGGTGGCACGTTTACAACAGTGCCTTCCAAAAGTTTTAACAGACCTTGTTGGACACCTTCTCCTGACACGTCTCTAGTGATAGATGGATTATCGCTCTTCCGAGCGATTTTATCTATTTCATCAATAAAAACAATACCTCGTTCTGTTTTCTCTAGATTGTAATCAGCAGCTTGTAACAAACGCGTTAAAATACTTTCCACATCCTCGCCCACATAACCAGCTTCAGTCAATACGGTTGCATCAACGATGGCAAGAGGCACATTGAGCATTCTAGCAATAGTCTTAGCCATTAATGTCTTACCAGTACCGGTTTGGCCTACCATAATGATGTTACTCTTTTGAATTTCAATATCATCATCCTTTACCGTTGGCTGCAATAATCTCTTATAGTGATTATATACCGCTACAGACATCACTTTTTTAGTGCGCTCTTGCCCTATAATAAAGGTGTCTAAAAATTCTTTGATTTCCAGAGGTTTTTTGAGGACTAACTCTGATGATAAATCGTTGGTTTTTGTTTGCTTTGATTCTTCAGCAACAATACCATGGGCTTGTTCAATACATCGATCACAAATATGAGCATCTAGCCCAGCAATCAATAGATTGGTTTCTGGCTTTTTTCTTCCACAAAATGAGCATTCTAAATTTTCCTTCGCCATATAATTCACTTTCTTTCTCCAATACTAACGCGAGAATATTGGTTTTGGTTTACAAGTCATATGTTTAAGAAACATATTATTTGATGTTATGTCGAAATTAGTCTTTATCTCTTACTAAAATTTCGTCAATCATTCCATATTTTTTAGCTTCTTCAGCCTTCATCCAATAATCACGATCACTATCGTCATGTACCTTCTCGATAGTTTGGCCTGAATGATTAGCTATGATTTGGTATAACTCTTCTTTTAATTTTAAGATTTCTCTTGCGGTAATCTCAATATCACTAGCTTGACCCTGTGCGCCGCCCATGGGTTGGTGAATCATTACTCGCGAATGTGTCAGACCACTTCTTTTTCCTTTTTCGCCAGCACAAAGGAGCACAGCTCCCATTGATGCAGCCATACCGGTGCAAATCGTTGCTACGTCTGGCTTTATGAACTGCATTGTATCATAAATGCCTAAACCGGCATAAACGCTACCCCCTGGTGAGTTAATATATATTTGAATGTCTTTTGAAGCATCAGCACTTTCTAAAAACAACAATTGGGCTTGTACAATGTTTGCTACTTGATCATTGATGCCAGTACCTAAAAAGATAATACGATCCATCATTAAACGCGAGAAAACATCCATAGCTATGGCGTTTAATTGGCGTTCTTCAATAATATTAGGGGTCATATTTGTTGGGTACATGCTGCTCATGATCTTATCATAATACATGCTGTTGATACCTTGGTGATTTATAGCGTAATTTTTGAATTCTTTTCCGTAATCCATTTTGGTTTTGTTCAATTTTTTAGACAAAAAAGGTGCCGAAAACAAAAGTCTCGGCACCGTAAAGATACTTAATATATTTCTAAAATTATCCGTATACTTCCTTAACGAAGTTTTCGTAAGTGACCTCTTTTATCTTCAAGTTAGCCTTCTCTTTGTATAGGTTTATTAACTTCTGACTCATTAATTGTTCAGATAAACGTTTTACTTCGTCTTGATTACTCATCACACGTGTAGCGATATTGTCTAGTTCTTCTTCTTGGGGATTTAACTGTCCGTACTGCGCCATCTGCGATTTTATAAAGCCTTTGGCAAATTCTTTCAATTCATCAAACTGCACCTGAAGGTCATTATCTTTAATGATTTTTCCCTCAATAAGTTGGTAGCGGAGTCCTTTTTCAGATTTTTCATATTCCTCACCCGCCTGCTCTTCAGTAAGCGGATTTTCACCAGTCATTTGAATCCATTTAGTTAAGAAACCTGCTGGAAGATCAAACTTGGTATTCTCGATGAAATACTCGGTTACATCGTTTAAAAGTTTTTGATCTGATTGCTGTTCGAATTGTTTCTCAGAATCTTCTTTGATTTTTTCTTTTAATTCTTTTTCTGTTTTTACCGTACCTGAACCAAAGAGTTTATCAAAAAGCTCTTGATTCAATTCAGCAGGCTCTCTTTCATTGATCTCTTCGATAGTAAAAGAAACTTCGATATCTAACTTCTCTGCTTTATCGGCAGAAATACCTAAAACACTGGTAAGGAAGTTGTCTTCTTTAAAAAGGCCTTTTGTTTTTAAAGAAACGGTGTCGCCAACTTTTTTTCCAATTAAGGCATCTCCTTTCTTGCCCTTAAACATATTGAATTCCAAAGTAGTTTTATTCTCTATCTCTTCTTCTTCATTCTTAAATTTACCTGTAACTTCATCTTTCTTGCTAACCTCCTTCTTACTTACTAGTTTGCCATATTGCTTTTGAATACGTTCAACTTGCTCTTCTACCATCTTTTTGTCCGCAGTAATTTTATAGCTTGTAATCGCCTTTTTCGTTTTTAAAGGAACTTCAAAGTTTGGAGCTAAACCCAACTCGAATTCAAAAGCAAACTCTTCAGTATCCCAATCAAAACTATCTTGTTGTTTCGGAAGAGGGTTTCCTAGAACATCTAGTTTTTCTTCGGTAAGATATTTGTTAAGATTATCTTGAATTAATTTATTAACCTCATCAACCAAAACGGCTTTACCATATTGCTTTTTAATCAACCCCATAGGAACTTGACCTTTTCTAAAACCTGGTATATTCGCTTGCTTTTTATAATCCTTCAATATACTATCTACCTTATCTTGATAATCGTCTTTGGTAATAGCAACTGTTACTACTGCATTTAACTCGTCAATCTGCTCTTTGGTGATATTCATTTTTACTAAATATAATTGCTTAAATAATTGGGATGCAAAAGTAGTATAAATTCTATACCCCACCAAGTTTTTAAGTGGCTGGTATACAACTGATTTCTACTTCTTTTTATCTGATTTTAAGAAGGTGAATAAAATAGATTGAAGTAAGGATAATAACAGACTGAAAACAATCGCCCATAGCCATCCGTCCACTACAAAACCATCCACAAAATGATCTGCTAATTTTATAATTACCGCATTGATGACCAATAGGAATAGACCGAAAGTGACAATTGTTATTGGTAAGGTAAGAATAACCATAATTGGCTTTACAATAAAGTTTAAAAGACTTAAAGCAATTGCCACAATTAATGCGGTTACATATGAATCAACAGAAACATTTGGAAGTACTTTGGATAATACCACAACAGCAAGTGCGCTTAAAAGTAGTCTTAGTATAAATTTCATAACTTAATTTTAATGGATTGAAGCAAAAAAGGTACCGAAAAATTTCGATACCTTTTAATTCTATTTTGAGTTATTGTCTTATTCTATGTAAAGACCAGTAAAGTCAAGAGGATTTACCATAGGTAACGTTGCACCATATTTTAAAGATATTTCAGCCATAAATTTGTTCGCTAATAAGGCATAACCTCTAGGTGATGGATGAACACCGTCTAAAGAAAATCCGCCTCCAGTAGCGAAAGTGGATGTGACTGCACTTCCGTCAGCCAAAGGAATACCATTAGCATTTAGTTCATTCAAGAAAGCATTTGCATCCACGAATGCAAGGTCAAAAGTAGCTGCTGCGTCTGCAATGGTTTGATTAAACGCCGCAGTTGCATCGGAAATCATCAGTTGTTCCTCAGGCGTCAAGACCCACTGGTCACCTAAAGGCACAGCAACACCATTTATACTGGTCGGATTATTAGGATCAGCTAGCGTTCCAATAAAAGAACTTGAAATTAAGACTAGTAAGTCATCAGCAGTTGCCTGTCGCATATTTATTAAAGCTGGATTAAACATGGTCAAATCGGTCAAATCTTCATCAATAATTACGGCTGCGTTAGTTGCACCAGCACTAAAAGAAATTGTTCGTCTTGCCACTTCATCTGCCGAAATTGCTCCTAATTGTTGTAATTGAGCTAGGCCTCCATTATAGGCTGCATATGCCCCATTAACTAGGTCTGCTGTGGCCGCATCCAAAGGAATTGGATTGTGAGGAACTGTCGTGAAAAAGGGTATAGACGTTACATCTGGAATGTTAGCAATAACTCCTTTGGCGCCTCCTGCTGTTAGAGTTTGCAAAATACCATTGTAAACCTGCGCAAATGCTAAAGGAGATGTGATGTCATTACCACCATAGGTACTAGGGTCTGGATTATCTTTCTGATCAATGCCAGCACCTCCAGAAGTGGCAAAACTTAAAATATCATTGTTTCCTATCCACAAGGAAAAGAATGTTGGATTCTGAGCCGCTGCGTCACCTACAACTGTAGCGTTCGCTTCTGAAGCGAAACGCGCAAAATATGGATTAGCGGCACCAATAGGTACGCCAGCTAAATTTCCATAGCCAGGGGCTAATAAGTGAAAGCTTTTAGCACCGGGTACACCCATATTATTGAAAGGTCCAGTCAAAATGTTCGAAATTTCGGTACTTCCTGTTCCATTTACTGGAGTAGGAGCAGGAGAGCCAGAGGTAAAATCTAAAAACAACCTATTTCCTAAAATGGGTTGTCCTCCTAGCGTCGCGCCTCCCAGATTATCAGCCATTAATGGGATGGTAAAATTGCCACCACCTGCTAAGGCAAAACTTCCGGCCATCATATTTGGATAAGACGCATTTTGTCCATCTATAAATAAAGCATTGTCTGAAAAACCAGCGGTCAATGAATTACCCACAGCAACGTAGTTGGAAAAATCAGCAGTACCACTAGTATAATTTACTGGTGTGGGGGTTGGCGTTGAAACAACTGGAGGGGTATTGTCATCACTGCTACAAGAGATGTTTAGCATTCCAGCGAATGCCAATAAAGCAAGGAACTTTTTCATTTGTATTTTTTTGAGTTAAGTCGAGTGTTGTAGGAGTGACCTACGTATCATTTCAAAATTAACCAAAATTATCACACGCACAATAATTTGGACAAAAAAATTATGCATGCATAATAAATTGGTGAAATTATTGCGAATTTAAGAATTGAAGTGATTTTTGAAAAAACTGTTTTGGATTTTCAGCATGTAGCCAGTGCCCAGCATTATCAATGGTTTCAATCTGAGCATTTGTAAAATGTCTCTTTATTTGTTCGGTATCACCAGCGGTAACATATTCAGATTTATCTCCTTTTAGAAAAAGGGTTGGGCCGGTATACCTAGCTGTAGAGCTTATATTTTCACCGATTTCTTCCATTCGATTACTTAAAACTTCAAGATTAAATCTAAAGGCTAGGGTTCCTTTTTCAATCCAATACAGATTTTTTAGCAAAAATTGACGAATTCCAAATTCTGTAATATGCTTTGATAACTCAGCGTCAGCGGTACTTCGAGAAGTAATTTGATCAAAATCTAAGGCCTTAAGTCCATCTAATATATACTGATGGTGTGGTGGGTAATATTTTGGAGCAATATCGGCAACAATTAATTTATCAGTTTCATTCGGAAAATCACAAGCGAATTGCATGGCAGTTTTGCCTCCCATAGAATGACCCAAAACCATAGCTTGTTCGAGTTGATGATAATTGAAATATGATTTTAGATCGGTAGATAGAATGTCATAATTAAAATCATCAGAATGAAAACTTCTACCATGATTACGTTGATCAATGAGGTGTACTTGAAATCCATGATCTGAGTATTGGGTGCCTAATGTTTTCCAGTTGTCACTCATTCCAAGAAACCCGTGTAATATGATTAATGGTTTTCCTGCGCCTAAAATAGTTGAATGTAAGGTTTCATTCATTTTAATTTGTTTAGATACATCTTTACTACATTTTCGATTCCAAAATAAATTGATTCACAGATCAACGCATGACCAATAGAGACTTCTAAAAGATGAGGAATTTGATCTTTGAAAAACTTGATATTATCTAGACTTAAATCATGACCAGCATTGATACCTATCCCCAAATCGTTGGCGATTTTAGCAGACGCAACGTAGGGTTTGATCGCTTTGTCTTTATTCTCGGAAAAAGATTTGGCATAACTTTCAGTGTAAAGCTCAATGCGATCAGTACCAAGAGCGGCAGCACCTTCTATCATTTTTGTTTCTGGGTCCACAAAAATGGAAGTTCGTATTCCATTTGATTTGAACATATCGATTATATCCTTCAAGAAATCTTTGTTAGCGACAGTATCCCATCCAGCATTTGAGGTAATGGCATCTTCTGCATCAGGCACTAGGGTAACTTGAGTAGGTTTTGTTTCTAAAACTAATTTGATAAATTTATCATTCGGGTTACCCTCAATATTAAATTCGGTAGTTACCAAATTAGCTAAGTCTCTGGCATCTTGATACCTAATATGGCGCTCGTCAGGTCTTGGATGTATAGTGATGCCTTGAGCACCGTAGCTTTCAATATCGCTAGCAACCTTCAAAAGGTTAGGTGTATTTCCACCACGTGCGTTACGTAATGTTGCAATTTTGTTAATGTTGACACTTAATTTAGTCATTCGTTCAAAGTAAGGATTAGTTCGCTAAAACAACTGCAAAAATACAAATAAGGCATGCCTTTTGATATATTAAATTAGTATTTTGCGTTATAATATAAGCCATGCAGATTCAAACTCACGTTTTAACTACATTACCAGTTTTTAAAATCGAGGACTCTTTGAAAAAAGTGATCTCTTTTTTCAAGGGCAGTACCTTTTCGCACATTGCTGTGGTAGAAAAAGGGAGGTTTGTAGGAGTGTTGAGTGAGAACGATCTTGAAAATTTCAAGGAACATAAAAAAATTGAAGATTATCGTTATAATTTAGAGAGTTTTTTTGTGCGTAAAGACACCAACTGGCTCGATGTGCTCGAAAAATTCGCTCGAAATGAGGCAAATTTACTGACAATTTTGGGTGACAATGAAGAAGTTATAGGCTATTATGACCTTACCGATATTGTGGCAGTTTTTATCGACACACCATTTTTTACAGAGCCAGGAGGTATTGTTGTCGTAGCAAAAGGAATGAAAGATTATTCTTTTAGTGAGATAGCTCAGATTGTTGAGAGTAACAATACTAAGATAATTGGGGCTTTTATAACAGGTATTCATAATGATGTCGTTCAGGTTACTGTTAAGATTGGTTCGACCAATTTAAATGATGTTTTACAAACCTTTAGGCGTTACAATTACCATATTCTTTTTGGTAATAATGATGATCAGTTTTTAGAAGATTTAAAACAGAGATCTGATTATTTAGATAAATATCTCAACGTGTAAACTACATGAAAGTTGCTATCTACGGTCAAACGTACCAAGACGATATTTTAGAATATCTCACTGAATTATTAGACGAACTTCACCAAGCTAATGCTGAGATTGCGATCGAAAAAGAATTGTATGCATTTTTTTGTGCCTATCGAGATGTAGGGGATTATCAGACTTTTACCGAAACAAAAGGATTAGACGACACGTTTAATATGTTTGTCAGTTTCGGCGGTGATGGAACTATTTTGAGAGCTACTACATATGTTAGAGACACTGGCATTCCGATTATAGGGGTAAACACTGGGCGTCTTGGTTTTTTATCTACCTTCAAAAAAGAAGACGTTCGAAAAGTAGTTCAAGAGTTTATTAAAGGCGATTATACCATTGTTGAGAGAAGTTTGGTCGCAGTTAGCTCTGATTCTAATATACCAGAATTCAGCACGATGAATTTCGCTTTGAACGAAGTTACGGTCAGTCGAAAAGATACTACTTCAATGATTACAGTCGAAACATTTTTGAATGATGAATATTTAACCTCATATTGGGCAGATGGCCTGATCATTGCAACACCTACAGGTTCTACGGGATACTCCCTTAGCTGCGGAGGTCCAGTTATTGAGCCAACGGCAAAATCTTTGGTTTTAACCCCGATAGCACCACATAATTTAAACGCTAGACCGTTAGTGATTTCTGATGATACAGTAATTCGTCTTAAAGTTTCAGGTCGTGAAGAGCATCACTTAGTTTCTTTAGATTCTCGTATTGCTTCCGTTGCAAATGGAAAAGAATTAGAGATTAAGAAAGCTACGTTCACCGTTAAGATGATTGAATATACTTCTGAGAGCTTTTTGAAAACCTTACGTAATAAACTTTTGTGGGGTGAAGACAAGCGCAATTGAACATCCTGTAAAACAATAAATGCCTACAAAACCTGTTTATCAATTGAGAACAGGAATATAATAACGAATTAGTTCAGTATACCGCAATTATTATATTTGCAAACTTTTAGATTTTTATGGGAAGATGTATTTTTTTTATTCTCCTTTTTTCTTTTACAAGCGTAAATGCCCAAACATACGAGATTGGGGCTTTTGCGGGAGGAACCAATAATATTGGTGACGTTGGCAGAACTACCTACATTTTTCCTTCAAATTATGCGGTTGGAGGATTATTTAAATGGAATAAAAGTAAGCGATATGCTTGGCGAGGTAGTGTTTATTACGGAAAATTTACGGCAGATGACTCTAAATCAAATATTGCATCCAGACAACAAAGAGGTTATAAACTAGGAAACTCTATTTTAGAAGCTTCAGCTGGCTTAGAATTTAATTTTGTTGAATATAACCTTCACAAACTAGGTCCCGCTTTTACTCCTTATTTATATACAGGTCTTACTTATTTTAGATATGATTATAACTATTTCGATGCAGGAACGCTTCAAGATGGTTTGAATCAAAGAGATGGCTCCTTGGCTATTCCGATGACAATTGGGTTCAAATATCGCATAAGTGAACTTTTTATCATCGGAGCTGAAGTAGGAGCTCGATATACGTTCACTGATAATTTAGATGGTAGTAATCCTGAGAACTCTAATGTGGCAACCCAAATAGACCCTAAATTTGGTAATCTTTTCGATAACGATTGGTACGTTTTCTCTGGCGTGACTTTTACCTATACTTTTGGGAGGAAGCCATGTATGGATTGTTTTGAGTGATTTGCGTATCGTTTATGGTAGTCTGAAATCAATCCTTATATTTGCACGATTCTGCTTTTTGAAAATTTTCAAAATCAGATAAACAGTCTTTAAATCTTTTGATGAAAAATGTGCTTGGCATATTTATATAGTTCATCGTAAACATTAGAAATGGGCACTATAGCAGATATTTCGGCCGAGAACTTGCCGCGTCATATTGCCATCATAATGGATGGTAATGGTCGATGGGCTAAGCAAAAAGGAAAATTGCGTGTTTTTGGCCATGAAAATGGTGTGAAAACCGTACGAAAAACAGTTGAAGACTGTGTCAAACTAAAATTAGAATACCTAACCCTCTACACTTTTTCTACGGAAAATTGGAAAAGACCTAAGATTGAAGTCGATACGTTAATGCGATTGTTGGTTTCTTCACTTAGAAAAGAACTTAAGACTTTCTTAAAAAACAACGTACGTCTAAATACGATAGGTGATATTGCGTCGTTACCGAAAAAAGCTCATAAAGAGCTTCTCGAAGTCATGTCGAAAACAAGTAAAAACACTGGTATGACACTAACCTTGGCACTTAGCTATGGTGCAAGAGAGGAGTTAAAAAATGCAGTTCAAGCCATTAGCATCAAAGTTAAAAATAATATAATTTCTACCGAAAACATAGACGAAACCATTATTAATAGTCATCTTTACACGCACAATTTGCCTGACGTAGACTTACTTATTCGTACTAGTGGAGAACATCGAATTAGCAATTTTTTACTTTGGCAGATAGCGTACGCCGAATTATACTTTATTGACGTATTTTGGCCCGATTTTAGTGAAGATCATTTAGTAGAGGCCATTCAAAATTACCAGAACAGAGAACGAAGATTTGGAAAAACTAGCGAACAACTCAACTAGCGATATGAAAAGGTTCACATCGCTTGCAATTACATTTACGTTACTTTTATTTTTTACCGCCCCCTTAGTAAAAGCACAAGATACTTCTTATGAAGATGGTAAGAAGTACATTTTAGGTGGTCTTGAAGTTACAGGACTTCAAAGTTATAACGAACAAACGGTTAAGACTTATACAGGTCTTCGAGTAGGCCAACCAATTATAGTGCCTGGAGATCAAATTAGCGCAGTTCTTAATAAATTATGGGGCTTAGAGCTCTTTAGTAATCTCGAGTTTTATATAACAAATATTGAAGGTGAGCAGATATTCCTAGAATTGGCTATTACAGAGCGTCCTACTCTTTCTTCTGTAAAGGTTTACGGAGTTAAAAAAAGGAAGGTAGAAGATATTCTTGATGATACAGACTTGAAGAAAGGTAAGAAGATTACCGAAAGTTTGATTGCTAATACCAAAAACTATCTTCAAAATAAATATAAAAAGCAAGGTTATTTTAATACCACTGTAAACATTGCTACAGCAAAGGATACTTCAGAAACGAATGCTGAAAGTATGGTTATCAATGTAAATAAGGGGGATAAAGTAAAGATTAAGAACATAATCTTTGAAGGCAATGAACAGTTGGCTGATAAGAAATTGCGCAAAGCATTAAAGAAAACCAAACGCAAACAGTTAGGTCGTTTCTGGAAAAAATCAAAATACATCAAAGATGATTATCAAAATGATTTAGACCTTTTGGTAGATAAATATGCAGAGAATGGATTTCGCGACGCTAGAGTTTTATCTGATTCTATTGTAAACGTTGATGACAATAATATTGATATAAAAATAAAGGTCGAGGAAGGCAACAAGTACTATTTTGGAGATATAGATTTTGTCGGTAATACGGTCTATACCGATAGACAGTTGCAAAGTCTTTTAAGAATAAAGAAGGGGTCAACCTATAATGGCGTATTGTTGAGAGAACGTATTGCTGATGATACCAAGCCTGATGCACAAGATATCACTAGCGCCTACCAGAATAATGGATATTTGTTTTCGAGCATAAACCCAGTAGAAGTTTCGGCGGCTAACGATACGATTAATTTTGAAATACGCATTATAGAAGGAAAAGAGACATTCTTAGATCACGTTACGGTTACTGGTAACGAAAAGACCAATGATCACGTGATTTTTAGAGAGTTAAGAACCCGACCAGGTCAAAAGTATAACAAGTCAGATATTATAAGAAGTATTCGTGAATTGGGTCAATTGGGTTATTTCGATGCAGAACAAATAAAACCAGACATTCAGAATCCGAATCCGAATGAAGGAACCGTTGATTTAGCATATAGCTTAGTAGAATCGGGGTCAAGTCAAATTGAGCTTCAAGGGGGCTATGGCGGTGGAGGGTTTATTGGCACCTTGGGCTTGTCCTTTAGCAACTTCTCTATTGGAAACATATTTAAAGGAGAAGCCTATAAGCCTGTTCCGATGGGAGACGGTCAAACCTTTGCCTTACGCCTGCAGGCAAGTAGAACATTTAGGGTGTATAGTTTGAACTTTTCTGAACCTTGGTTGGGTGGAAAGAAACCCGTTCGTTTCAATCTCTCTGTGTCAAGAACGCAACAATTTGGTGTGACCAGAGATGATAGAGGAAGGTTTCAGCCCAATAAAGACCAACAGTTTTCGATTACTGGAGTTAGTGCAGGTTTAGCAAAGAGAGTGCAATGGCCTGACGACTTTTTTACAATATCACATACGCTGAGCTACCAGCTGTACGATTTTAGAAATTATAATATTGGTCTTTTCAACTTCGGTAACGGAAAATCAAATTCTATTGCGTACACCTTAGGTATTTCGAGAAATGCGCTTTCAGGCGGGAGAATTTTTCCAAGAGGGGGTTCAAATTTTGATATAACGGCTAAATTTACACCACCATATTCTCTTTTCAGTAATAAGGACTTTGAATCTCTTAGAGATAGCAGCCAAGAATTAAGTATAATAGAAGCTGAGAGAGGCGGGAGAGGGTCGTTAACGGAGGAGGAAACTGCTGCAAGAGAAGAAGCTGATCAAGAGCGATTTCGATTTTTAGAATATTATAAAATAAAATTCAAAGGTGACTGGTATACAACACTTCTCGGTAGTGCTGATAAATCACTTGTGTTACGTACCAATGCCGAATTCGGTTTTTTAGGTAATTATAACAATGATGTGGGTGATGTGCCTTTTGAACGCTTCTTCTTGGGGGGTGATGGTCGAGCAAATTTCACGCTTGATGGTAGAGATCCTATTCAATTGAGAGGTTATGAAGAGCAAGCACTTACGCCTATAGATCCGATAACTGGTAGAAGTGATACAGGAGCAACAATCTACAATAAGTTCTCTCTAGAATTACGATATCCACTTACTTTAAAACCTTCAGCATCTATTTACGGATTGGCTTTTTTAGAAGCAGGTAGCGCTTTCAACAATTTTCGAGAATATAATCCGTTTCAATTACAACGATCGGCTGGAGTGGGCGTTAGAATATTTATGCCAGCGTTTGGTTTATTGGGCATTGACTTTGGTTATGGGTTTGATCAAGATCTACAACCTGGCTCAATAGGACCACATGGTTGGCAAACGCACTTCATTATTGGCCAACAGTTTTAATTTAAGAGCATCGTATCAAAAGCTAAACCATTCATTTTAAAAGGTTTTGTATTTTTGGCACGATATTTTCTATTGGATAAAACGTAATCAGAAATGAAAGCAAAAACAAAAGTTCTTATCATATTGACCATAGTGCTATTCTCTTCGTACAGCTTTGCGCAACGAGGTGTTAGAATTGCATATGTAGATATGGAATATATCTTAGAGAATGTTGAGGAGTACAGAGCGGCAACAGAGCAGTTGGAAAGCAAAGTACAGAAATGGAAAGTTCAAATTGAACAAAAGCAAAGTTCAATTGATCAGATGAAGAAAGACCTAATGGCGGAAAAGGTTTTATTGACCGATGAGTTGATAACAGAGCGTGAAGAGGAAATTCAGATTTTAGAGAAAGAAATGATCGAGTATCAGCAAGATCGTTTCGGACCTCAAGGTGATTTGGTTTTACAAAAACGGCAGTTGATTCAACCAATACAAGATCAAGTCTTCAATGAAGTTCAGAAAATAGGGACCAATAAAAAGTATGATTTTATTTTTGATAAATCTGCGGATGTTGTAATGTTGTATTCTCAAAAAAGGCATGATATTAGCGATATCATTTTGAGAGGAATCGCACGGACTAGAAAGGTAAGCGCACCAAAGAAAAAGGCAGCAAGAAAAAATCGGTTTGAAGATGACGATGAGCCAGTTGAAGAAGAAATGAGCGATGCGCTTAAAGAACGAAAAGAAAAGGCCGAGAAGGCACAAGATGCAAGAAATAAAAGTGCTGACGAGAAAAGAGCAGAACAGTTAAAGTTACGAGAAGAGCGAAAGAAAGCTTATGAAGAGCGTAGAAAAAAGTTATTAGAAGAAAGAGAAGCTAAGAAGAAAGCGAAACAGGAAGAACGAAACAGTGAGTCAGAAGATGACGACTCAAGCAATAAATAATAAATACACTAACATTAATTAATACTCAAATTATTAAAATTAAACTCATGAAACAAGTAAAGAAAATAGCTGTAGCGATAGTTTTGTTCATAGCTGCCACAAGTTTTGTAAATGCTCAGAGCAAGGTTGCCCACATTGACGTACAAAAGCTATTGGCTGATATGCCTGAGATGAAAGCTGCAGAATCAGAGTTGAAAAAACTTTCAGAAACATATCAAGCAGATATTCAAGCTTCCACTACAGAACTTCAAAACAAATACCGTCAGTACGAAGGAGAAGCACCAAATCAATCCAAAGAAGAGAATGATAAGAGAGCATTAGAGCTTCAAGGTATTCAAAAGAGTATTAGTGATTTTCAACAGACTGCTCAACAAGAAATGCAAAAGAAGCAAGCGGAGCTCTTTGCACCAATCTCTGAAAGAGCTAAAGCCGCTATTGAAAAAGTAGCAGCAGCGCAAGGCTATGATTATGTGATAGACGCTCAAGTAGGTGGAGGTCTTATTGTGGCAAAAGGAAAAGACCTTTTAGCTGAGGTAAAACAAGAGTTAGGATTCTAAAGATTTCAAACTTTATAGAATAGCAAAACATCCATCGACAGGTGGGTGTTTTTTGTTTAGAACAATTTCCGTTTTATATTCTTCCATCGAAGGTTTCGAATAAACTCTCCTTGTTCTTCAGAAACTAAGAAATCTTCATTCTCTTTTCTTGCGGTATAATACCCCTCGAAGTTATCAATAAATGTTTTCCATTTTTTTTGCTTTAATGCCATTTTTACCGAAGCAATAAAAGTGATCATAAAGCCATATCGCATACGATACATAGCCTTGCCTTGTAATATTTTAGCATTCTCGTTGTATGCATTACCGGTAGGGCGAAGATGCTTTGGTTTTAAGTTATTATCTGTAAAGATTTCGAAACCATGGTACTGCGCTACTAGTTCGTCTATCGTGTCCCATCCAACGGCACTTTTGAGTCCGCCAATTGCTTTAAAACAACTTTGAGTGTACGCCTTAAAAGCTCCTCTTACGTGATCTTTATTCATAGGGTGATTAAGAACCCATTTGCCCCCAGAATTCTTTTCATAGGCCAAACCTCCTGCAATTCCAACTTTTGGGTTGCCAGTGAATATATAGGCTATGCGTTCAAAATAATTATCTGGTAGAATAATATCTGCATCTAGTTTAACAATAAAGTCGTACTTGGTATCTAAAGTCGCTAAACCCTTATTAAACGCATTGATTACTTTACTTCCTGGCATATGTTCCGACGAAGAAGTGGTATTCAGTTTTCTAAAAATATCACTTAAACTCATAAATTCATCTATGATAGCTTCTGTACCATCGGATGAATTATCATTAACAACAATTACGGTCTGTGGTTGTAGCGTTTGACGCAATACTGAATTTAAGGCGTCAGATAAAAAGGCTTCTTCATTATGAGCAGGAATGATTACGTAGTAGTTCATCTTAATAACCAAATTACAACAAAAGCATCCAGAATCTAGGTGTTTGAAATATCTGTATGAGATTTTTTTTCAGCATAGACTATATAATACCTAGGTGTTATGCTGCGAAGTAAAGGTCGAATACCAATTTTTTTTACAGGATTCGTCCATTTGGCAGAGTCCTTAATGATCCATCCGGCTTTTTCAAGAAGCCAATCAAACTGCCAATCTTCAAATTCATGATAATGTCTATCCCAGGGATCTGTTTTGCTCTGGTAGGCTGGTGAAAACCATAACCGCATGGGTATGCTTGCTACTAGTTTGTCAGCTTTAATTTCTCGTAGCACGTTGAAAGGGGCAATGAGGTGTTCAAAAATTTCAAAAGCTGTAACTACTTCTGCCTTCGAATTATGAACAGATGAAAAGTTTACATCTAAATCTTCTCCCAAAGTATTTTCAATAGCATAACCTTCTCTCGTCATAATTTCTGAAAAGGGATTTTTTACCCCTAAATCTAAAATAGTTTCATCTGTAGAAATATGTTTTTGCAGAAAGGATAATGTGTGTTGAAAACGTTTGTTTGGAAAAGTCTTTTCGTACATCTAGAAAGTTCAAATTAAGGTACAAGGTCTGATCGATAAACAAACTTAGATCATGTTAAACCTTGTAAACGATGGCGTTTATATTCATGCCAGCACCAACGCTTGCAAAGATAATAACATCTCCCTTTTGAATAGATTGATTTTCTAATTTTCCGTTTCTGACCATATCCAATAGGGTTGGAATCGTTGCAACAGAGCTATTTCCTAATTTTTCTATGTTCATGGGCATAATTCCTTCTGGCATTTCTAAATCATAAAGGCCATAGAATCTTTTCACAATAGCTTCATCCATTTTTTCATTTGCTTGATGAATGAAGATTTTTTTAATTTCTGATATGGGTACGCCACTCTCTTTTAGGCATTCATTCATCGCCTGAGGTACATGTGTAACTGCAAACTCATAGATTTTTCGCCCAAACATTTTTATGTATTTGGTATGCTCATCTGAGCTGCTCAAATAAGATTTTCCATAGAATAGAAAGTAAGCTTCGTCATGGGCATAAGTTGCACTTTCGTGGGCTAGAATTTGCCCCCCACTATCATCTGCAGCCACAACTGTCGCGCCAGCCCCATCAGAATAAATCATAGAATCTCGATCATAAGGATCTACAATCCTCGAAAGTGTTTCGGCGCCAATAACCAAACATTTTTTTGCAATACCACTTTTTATAAATGCATTGGCCTGAATTACTCCTTCAATCCAGCCTGGACATCCAAAAAGCATATCGTATGCTATACATTTTGGGTTTCGAATTCTTAAATGATGTTTTACACGAGTAGCTAAACTAGGTAAGGTGTCACTCTGAGACTGTCCGTGCGCAACATCTCCAAAATTATGTGCAAGAATGATATAATCTAGTTCTTCTTTGTCAATTTCGGCATCAGCAATTGCTTTTTCTGCAGCAAGAAATGCGATGTCCGAGGTATTTAGGTTTTCTTCGACATATCGTCGTTCTTTGATACCAGTAATTGCTTTAAATTTCTCAATAATTACAGGGTTGTCTTGTTTAAAAGAAGAGCCGTCCGCATTTAGAAATTCATGGTTATTAAAATCTTGATTTTCTATTACTGAGGTGGGTATGTAGCTTCCAGTTCCTATTATTCCAATGTGCATCGCAGAATGAGTTAGTTGGTGTAGTAAACATAAGTAAAACAGTGTTAACTATTATGCATGCATAATATTGAATACGACGGTCAGCACCTTTTTATAACCAAATAATTAAAAAAAAAAGCCTTTTTGAATTTACAAAAAGGCTAGAATTACTGATTTTTATTGGGTTTATTCTGTTTACGCATATGCTTCAATGGGAGCACAGGTACAAATAAGATTACGGTCGCCATAGGCATCATCTACCCGTCGAACTGATGGCCAGAACTTATTTTCTGAAACAAAGTCTAACGGAAAGGCTGCCTTTTTTCTACTATATGGGAAGTCCCAAATATCGTTGGTAACCATTGCCATGGTATGAGGTGAGTTTTTTAAAACGTTGTTCGCATCTTCAGCATTTGAAGCGTCAATTTCTGCTCTAATAGCGATCATGGCATCACAAAAGCGATCTAGCTCGGCTACACTTTCACTTTCAGTAGGTTCAATCATCATCGTTCCTGCTACTGGAAAGCTGACTGTGGGCGCATGAAAGCCATAGTCCATTAAACGCTTTGCGATATCTGTAACCTCTATACCGTTTTGTTTGAAAGGTCGACAATCAATAATCATCTCGTGTGCCGCTCTTCCTTTTTCTCCAGTATACAAAACGTCATATTTTCCATCGAGGCGGTGTTTAATATAATTTGCATTCAAAATGGCTATTTCTGTAGAATGCGTTAAACCACTTTCACCTAACATTTTTATGTATCCATACGATATTAAGCAAGCGAGTGAACTGCCCCAAGGAGCAGCTGAAATAGCAGTAATTGCTTTTTCGCCTCCTGTTTTTATTACTGGATTACTTGGTAGAAAGGGAACCAACTGTGGAGCAACACAAATTGGTCCTACTCCAGGTCCTCCACCGCCATGTGGAATAGCAAAAGTTTTATGTAAATTCAAGTGACAAACGTCAGCACCAATCATTCCAGGATTTGTAAGTCCTACTTGAGCGTTCATATTAGCCCCATCCATATATACTTGACCGCCATGGTCATGAATTAGTTTTGTAATGTGTCGAATTGAAGATTCAAAAACGCCATGCGTAGAAGGGTATGTTACCATTAGTGCGGCGAGGTTTTCTGAATGTAAGACTACTTTTTCCTCTAAATCTGCAACGTCGATATTTCCTTTATCATCAGTCTTTGTGACTACCACTTTCATGCCAGCCATAACTGCAGACGCAGGATTTGTGCCATGCGCAGATGCGGGAATTAAACAAATATTCCGATGACCTTCATTTCTTGATTCGTGATAGGCTCGAATTGACATTAGTCCGGCGTACTCACCTTGGGCTCCCGAATTAGGTTGTAAAGAAGTGTCAGCAAACCCAGTAATTTCGCTCAAATCTTTAGCTAATTCTTTCAGCATGATTTGGTATCCCTCTGCTTGATTTACAGGAACAAAAGGGTGAATGTTTCCCCAATTAGCCATACTTAAAGGTAGCATTTCTGAAGCAGCGTTTAGCTTCATAGTACAGCTCCCTAAGGAAATCATAGAATGATTTAACGCCAAATCTTTACGCTCTAACTTTTTGATATAGCGCATTAATTCGGTTTCTGAGTGATAAGCGTTAAATACTTTATTTTCTAAATATGGGGCTGTTCTTTGAACACTAGGCAAAATAGCAGACTCAGTAAGTAGGCTCTCAACTGAAATAGCTTCTTTTTCTAAAGCTTTTGAAAAAATTGTAATAATCTGTTGAAGATCTTTTTCTGAAGTCGCTTCGTTTAATGAAATGCTAATGGTGTTTTCATCAATATAGAAAAAATTCACTTTATATTTTTCGGCTACTGGCCGTATTACTGACGCATTTGCTTTGATTGAAATAGTATCAAAGTAAGAGGAATTTGTTTGGTATAGCCCTAATCTTTCTAGTGCATCGGCAAGCGTCACCGCTTTGGCATGTACTGCTTCTGCGATATACTTTAACCCTTTTGGACCGTGATAGGCTGCATACATACCTGCCATAACGGCTAACAAAACTTGGGCGGTACAAATATTTGAAGTAGCCTTATCTCTCTTGATATGCTGTTCCCTAGTCTGTAAGGCCATGCGAAGAGCAGGCTTGCCATCTGTATCTTTAGTAACACCAATAATTCTACCAGGAATACTCCTTTTGTATTCTTCTTTAGTGGCAAAAAAAGCAGCATGCGGACCTCCATAACCTAGTGGAATTCCAAATCGTTGCGTTGTTCCTACAACTACATCTACTCCAAATTCTCCGGGAGGAGTCAGTAATACGAGGCTTAAAATATCAGCCGCAACGGCAACCTTAATATCGTTCTCCTTGGCTTTGGCTACAAAATTAGAATAATCGTTGATTTGACCGTATTTGCCAGGGTATTGTAAAATAGCACCGTAAAAATCGCTACCAAAAGTAAATTGATCATGGTTTCCTACGACCAGTTCAATTTGTAAAGGAGTTGCTCTTGTTTTTAACAATGATAGCGTCTGCGGTAGGATTTCTTCAGAAACAAAAAATTTCAAAATACCAGCTTTTTTTTGCTCGCGGCTGCGAAGGTCATAAAGCATGGTCATTGCTTCCGCTGCGGCAGTACTTTCATCAAGAAGAGAAGCATTTGCAAGCTCCATTCCGGTTAGGTCTGTAATTACCGTTTGAAAATTAAGAAGAGCCTCTAAACGACCTTGAGCGATTTCAGCTTGATACGGGGTGTAAGCCGTATACCAACCTGGGTTCTCAAGAATATTTCTTTTGATAACAGACGGGGTAAGACATTCATGATATCCTAAACCAATGTAAGATTTAAAAACCTTATTCTTTTTACCTAATTCTTCAATATGATTTAAGAATTCATGTTCGCTTAGTGGATCATCCAGTTTGAGTCGTTGTTGAAGGCGTATATCTTCGGGTATGGTTTCAAAAATTAATTGTTCTAAGTTCTCTACTTCAACTTTTTTCAGCATATGTTGAAGATCTTCCGTACCAATGCCGATGTGGCGCGATGCAAACACGTCTGTTTTCATAAAAAGAGTATTCAAATTAGTCCTGCAAAATTAACGATTAATTACCTGTTTATTTTGATATTATCGACCAACAGAACGAAAGTTTTTAACCAAAATAAAGGGTTATAAACAGTTTAGCTACTTTTGTTTAATGAAGGTATTACTGCGATTTTTTGACTTTTATCTCTACGCTAGCATCCATGTGGCTTTGGCTATTTTTTCTCTCACATGGATAACCTACCAAACCTTCAACATTTCTATTGATAAGCATCTTTTATATTTTATATTTTTTGGATCGATAAGCTGCTACAATTTTATTAAATACGGGGTAGAAGCGAAGAAATATATCTTGGTTTCCAGAAGATATCACCAGAATATTCAAATTTTTAGTTTAATCTGTCTTTTAGCGGCATGCTATCATGCCTATTTTTTAAATTTGGAAGCTTTGTTTGGAATTCTGGTTTTGGTCTTGCTGACAGGACTTTATGCCTTACCAGTATTACCCAAAGCAAAAAATTTGAGAAGTTGGGGAGGATTGAAAATTTTTGTGGTTGCCTTGGTTTGGGTAGGAACGACGGTAATCTTACCTGTGCTTTCCGTTCAAAGATCTTTGTCGTGGGATGTAGTTATAGAAACAATACAGCGCTTTTTACTTGTACTCATACTTTTAGTTCCCTTTGAGATTCGTGATTTAAAGTACGACGCTACCGAATTGAAGACCATCCCTCAACGATATGGTGTGGCTAAAACTAAAATTTTTGGAGCCTTTTTAACCTTATTTTTTTTCTTCATGACCTTTTTGAAAGATGATATTTCTAAAATAGAACTTATTTCAAAAGGTATTCTATTCTTGTGCTTAGGCATCTTAATGTTTGTGACGAAACGCGAACAATCAAAATACTTTGCTTCGTTTTGGGTAGAAAGTCTACCTATATTTTGGTTAGGAATATTTCGGTTCGCTTCAAGTTTTTAAAGCTTGTTCTGAAGTTGCTCCTTCATTTTAATTTTCTCCTGTTCAGAAAGGCTGTGAAGATCTGCTCTTTCGCAAAGTGTAGTAAATTCTGTGTTCTTTTTTGTAAAAGCCGAACAGGTTTTACAGAGGAGTAAATGAAATCTGAGTTTCAATTTATCCATAAATGTTGCTTCCCTATATTGGGACTTGTTGCAAATTTCAGCAGCTTTTTCACAAGAAATCATACCTAATACCAATTTTCATTAAGGCAACCCATGAGAGCAGTTCTTGCTCTATGTATCATTACCCACAGGTTAGACGGGTTAATTCCTAATTCATTACAAATATCTTCGGTGCTTACACCTTGAATAGTTTTCATTTTGAAAACCTGAGCTTGTTTTTTGGGTAGCTTTCCGATACACGACTGAATTGCAAGCCCTAGTTCTTCATTCTCCATGTCATTATTTTCAGGTGTGCTAAAAGGATCTGCAACCTGTTCTTCCAACCAATCTCCTTCAGAATCACTGCTTGAACTATAACTCATTCGAACTTCAGCTTTGCCTTTGTTCGAATTTATTTTACGGTAGTGATCTATTACTTTACGCTTCAAAATGGCAATTAACCAAGTACGTTCTGCCGCATCACCTTTGAAGTTTTTTGCTGATTTTAGGCCTGCGAAGAAAGTTTCCTGTACTAAATCCTTAGCAATTTCAGCGTCGCTGACTCGAGCAACTGCGTAGTTGAATAAGTAGTCTGCATAAGCGTCTACCCAAGTGTCAGGATATAATTGATGTCTAGCCATTTTTTTTAAATCGCTCTCAAAAATAACAGAATTTGATGTAACTACCTTCAAATTTTCTTTCTTTGGTGTAAATTTTAATGCTGCCATAATGTATATCTTTAGTTATGAAATATTATTTGGTCTTTTTTACGGTTAGTGTAATTAATTTTTCATTTGCTCAAATGTCGTCAAAACCTATCACGGAAGTCTCACAGAATGAAACGAATAGCGTGATATTAATAGATGTTCGAACCCCTGAAGAATTTAATGCGGGTCACCTTGAAAATGCGAAAAATATCAACTGGTATGATAAAAATTTTACCATGCAGTTTGAAATTATTTCTAAGAATGAAATAATTTATGTGTACTGTAAAAAAGGTGGTCGTAGCGCTAAAGCGCAACAGTTACTTGATTCATTAGGTTACAAGAATGTCGTTAATCTAGAAGGAGGTTATGACGCCTATGTAAAAGAATAGACTTTTACTATGATCGAAATAATAGATATTATTGGTCAAAACACGAAATAAGTAATGTTTTCGTTTGTAAGAGAGAAGCTATTTTTTGTTAATTTTATTTAAATTAAAAATTACATTTCAATTTGATACTTTCCGCGCACAATTTTAAACCAGAAGCGTTATTACGATTTTTTAAAAGTAACTTTCCTGAAAGGGACTGGTTCTTTTTAGACGTGTATGCTGATGATGACACCACTCATTTTTTGAAAGAAAATAGCATGGGCTTTTACGTGGTTAACAATTTTTCTAAAACCTTTCCTTTGGAAATAAATTTAACTGAGGTCAAAGAAAAAACCATTAAAAAATATCAACCTCTAATTGCCAAAATATTATCAGAAAAGTATCAAACTAAAACGGTCATTGATTTTACGCATCCAGAAAAGCCAGATGAACCCTTTTATAGCTTGCTTTTCGATAATGGTAATTGTTTTCTAGTAGATGATAGTGAATGGGAGGAAAAAGAAGAGTTTGTCATTATCGAGTCTTGGGAGTTGTCTTAATATTTTTCTAATGTGTTGACCTGACTTCCAGAAAATATTAGAAAACTTATTGGCAAAACCTTTATTATTCTATACTGACAGTCAAAATTGTTTTTGTATCCATCTTCATTTTCATACTCATCATTGCGTTCATTTCCAATCCTAAGTTCATTGGTATTTCAGATACGAACTTAACCAGCTACGTATATTTTATAAAATATTTGGAGCTTTCTGTCTCGGAATTAGTAGTGGTTATATTCATTGCTGCTTGATTGGAATCATAGGTAAACTTTGTTCCAAATAAAAGTAGAATCAGGCAACAGAATGTTAAGTTTAAATCTGATCCTTAAGAAAATTTATATTGAAAAAAGAGATGTAGAGTTACTTAAATTCTTATTTGATATGAAATGCTCGACGATAAAAAATAACAATATAACGAGAAAATCAAGTTGAACAACAGAGAAATGATTTTTAAACATAAAAGTAAGGGTATTTTCGTAGTTGATTTTATTGTTTACAATTTTTAGTCCCCCATATTATTATTCCATTAATCTTTGAATCTGGTTTTTAAGATTAAGGTGGACTGAGTAAGTATGTAAATTTTTCACTTATGAATGTGCACCAAAAGCTAATTAGAATTATTTTTAAGAGCAAAGTCAGTTTCATATTATTTCTTCTTATTATCATTAATGGCCACGCCCAAGGTGATGTTTTTGGCTATAGCAGGAGTTGGGATGACACTTCACAAAATACGAGGGATATAAGGTATCATAAAAATACAGAACAGCCCAAACGAATAATTATAGATGGCATTGAGCATTTTTATAACTTAAAAGGTAATCTCTTGGGAAAACTTGAATTGAAATATGAGAATCTAACTAATCTACCTTGGAACGGTGAGCGCTTTACTTTTGATGGTGACGGAAGAGTTACCAGTGTTATACGATACCAACGCGGCACTATTGTTAAAAAAACTAGTTTTAGATACCGCCTAGTCTCTAAGGGGGTGTTCAAATCTTTTAAAGAAATAGTAAAATATGGTCCTGATGGTTACAGCAGAGAAAAACTCACATCTTTTTATAGTTATGGAGGAAAACAGAGTGAAATAATTTACGAATTGGACCGAAAGGTATTGGGAAGATATTTTGATAAGAATGGTACTGAAATTGGGATTTATGATTTCTTAAAGCAGAATGGTACACGTTATGGTTTTTTTGATAAATCCGATAACGTTCAGTACATGAAGATATATAGAGAAGGGAAACTCAAAAATTCTAAACTATTTATTGAAGATGAACAAACTGAATATTCTAGAATTCAGCCGGTTTTGATATACGAGTTTGATGTTAGTTGTTGTGCAAAATTTTATAGCAATGATGGAAAAATAATAGGAGATCTTATATATAAATCGGAAAAACCATGGGATGGAACCGCTTTTGATAGAGAAAAAGGAACCAAGTATACATACAAAGAAGGGCTTCTTAATGGTGATTTCGAAAAACAAAATGATAAAGGAGATATCCTCGAGGTTGGACAATACAAAGGAGGGTTGAAAGCGGGATTATTTAAATATTACTCATCTAGTGTTTTGAGAAAAACGGAAACCTATTTAAAGGGTAAGTTGCATGGTGTCTCGATTATTTATGATGAAAGCGGAGAGGAAATTTCAAGAATGAATTACCAAAATGATAAAAAGTTCAATGGAAATTGTTTAGCTGAACCCTTTGCCGATCAAGGCAAGAAAATAACACGCTTTAA
>CALHCJ010000210.1 GCA_937936275.1 uncultured Flavobacteriaceae bacterium | reverse complement strand
AATCTATATTACCCCTCTAGAAATTTTAATGTTCAAGATGGGTGGCAAAGGAGATTACGTTACTCAATATTCTGATACGATTTTTAACAGTATTGCTTTTAAGAAAATAGATAAAAAAGTTGCTACCATTTCATCGGGCTTCAAAGATTTTGAAGTAAAAATGCCTACGTTATATAGCTTTACCAACCGTTTTCGAAAAGGAAATCGTTTCCTACAAGCCTATGACTCGATTACGGATTCTTATTATTTTCTTCGAAAAGTAACTTTGAATGATTTGAACTTTATTGAAGAAGATACTTTTGAACTCAAACAGATTCAAAAGCGCTTTTACCAAGATTTAGAATTGAAGGGCGCAAATTTTGATAATTTTCAAAATAACAGCCTTACCTCTAAAGTTAAAATGGACGCCGACGCAGATAAAACGTTACACTTAAAAACAACATTCAAACGTGGTGATTATTACTTAATGGGTATTGTAACTGAAAACGATGATGAAGCAAAAGCTTATTTTGATTCCTTTAAATTAAAGCAAACATCTTATCAAGATGCCTTTAAAACGGTTCGTGATACCGCCATGCTGTTTAGCACGGTTACGAGTTTAAAACCTTCTAAATTTGTTGAAAACAGCAGAAACTATTATACCGGAGAAAAGAAACCAAGAGCGTACAGTGCTTACACAAAGAAGACAGTATATCAGAATAAAAACAATGAGGCAGTAACCGTAGAGTTAAATAAATCGCACGACTTTTTAATGTTTGCAAATATTGATTCCGTTTGGGCACTAAGGAAAAAGATTTATGCGAAAAAGCGTTTTGAAATTCATAGTGAGAGGGATAGCATTCGTTCAAAAGGAGAATATGGACTCAACCTCACCCTAACCGATAGTGCTAGCACAAGAGGTATCTTGATTAAAAATATTGTCAAAAATGGCTTGCTGTACGAACTAAAAGCACAAGTTGACACTATTAACAAACCAAGCCGTTTTATCACGGAGTTTTTTGAAAATTTTACCCCCTTCGACACGATCGTAGGTTCTTCTATTTTGGTAGATAAAACGGACTTGTTTTTCGAAGCTTTACGGAAGAACGATAGCATTGTCATTGATGGTTACCCTTTCATAAATTTTCAAAACAAACATATCGATTCTTTGAAATATTATATCGCGGAATTTGAATACCCTGAGGATAAAAAAGATATCCAGGCGCATTTAATTCAAGAACTTGCTGGTTTAGATGATCCAGAAGTAAATACGTTTTTCAAGCGTTTTTATTTAAAATCCTACAGCAATTCAAACGCACAAACCAAAATCTTATCTGCAGTCACCACAAAGCAGAACGACGCCTCGACAGAACTACTATTAGATCTAATGTCAAAAGATTTACCCCTAGTATCAAATACTTTTGAAATTCGTAAAATCTTTAAACCTTATTTAGACAGTCTGCCTTTGGCCAAAAGGCTATTCCCTGAAATTTTGGATTATAGCGCGATTGCAGAATACAAGTCGCCCATATTTACCATGTTGGCAAATCTTAAATCTAAAGGGCTAATCAAACCAAAAAGTTATAAAAAGTATCGAAAACAAATGTTGAACGATGCAAAGATTCAAGTCAAACGACAATTGGGTCAGCGATCACAGCAATACGATCAACGTAATGCCTATCGCAAATCAAACCCCTCTGATACCAAAGTACTTGAGAATTATGCCACATTACTTTACCCTTATGTTGGTGAGAAAGAAGTACGTCAATTTTTCGGTCGTCTTTTACTTGTGAAAGACCCACGAGTGCAAACCACCTATGCTGCATTACTTTCTAAAGATGAGATAACGTTGCCCTACGGAATGTTAGATACGCTAGCAGCCGATATCAATAGCCGCGCATTATTATATAATAAGTTAAAAGAAATTGGAAAATTGAAATTGTTCCCATCAAAATATAATAATGAAAAGTCGTTGGCGGAAGCGAGTCTTTTTGAATTTAAACCCTTTGACCCACAACGTGATTCGATAGCATTTTTGGAGCAACAACCTCTGAGATATGGTGGAAAATCGTACACGGGATACTATTTTAAAACAAAAAACAAAAACGACTATGATAAAAACTTTAAAATGCACTTGGTCGTATTCGAAAAGAACCAGCCAATAACTACTAAACCTTTCTATAAAAACGCCGGATTGCGCATTGAAGATACCGATAGCGATAAAGAGGCTTTAGGGTATGTTACTGAAGGCTTTTTATTAAAAAATCGTAAGCGGGCTGCCGTATATCGTCCTAGTGCTTACGGGGGATATGGATATCATGGGTATTAAAAATTTGAGCTTCTTAATTCAAACTATCAGAAAGCACCTCAACAGCTTTCATCGCTGCAGAATCTATTTGTACTACTGGAACGGAATCAATTACTGGAAGTTGATTCATATCAAAATCTTTTTTCTTAGGATATAAAATATCGTCCGTAAGATTTTCAGAAGCTTTCCAAGTTTCACCGAGTTGGTTTAATATCGTACTGGTCCATTTTGAAGGATGTTTGGCATCAATCCAAATGACATCACGATACTCGGCATCTACCAAAGCTAAATCTGGAGTTGCCGCACCATCGAACTGTTTGCTGTCATCTCGCACTGCTGCTACAGTACCAATAACAAACATGCGTTTCTTACCCGCTATCTTTTTAATAAAAGGTCGAAATTCTACAGGTTTGTTCACAGACCAATCGTATTCTTTACGAGATTCAATCACTTTTAATGGCATCGCAGAAACCCCTGCATATCCTTCCTTCTTTGCGGCATGATCGTAATAATAAAGTTTCTGTGTTCCATCTGCAGGAATCATCACACTAAACGCTAAACTCGTACGCTCATCACCAATAGGCTCTAAACCGAACCAATGATAGAGTCCGTCTACGGCATCTGTGTTCATACCTTCAAAATTGAAATCTGTTACGTAAGGCTGTTGGTTTTGATCTTCTTGAAGCTCTGGAATTTTAACTGCAGTTTTCATATTCCAAGGCAATGGATCTGTAAAACCACCTAGAAATTGAAGGGATTGTGCTTGCAATTGTGAGATTCGTTCAGCAACTGTATTCTGACCTTTTAAATACG
>CALHCJ010000209.1 GCA_937936275.1 uncultured Flavobacteriaceae bacterium | reverse complement strand
CCACAAAGGGAATTACTTTGTATTTCATAGGCTGGGTATATGTATACTAGAACCAAACCTACCCAATGAAAACATCCCCCGATATCTTCCTAGGCAGGTTGGCTTAGCTCTGTAAAGAGCATAATTAATGGTAATGTTTAGTAGGTTCAAAGCTATTGCAGTAGAAGAAATATTCTTTACGGTTTCCCATAAAGAAAAAATAAAAAGGAGCTTAAATAAGTCCTAAATCTTTTGCGATAGCGACCAGATGTATGGCATTATTAGCATTGAATTGAATGCGAAGTTTGTTTAAACGTTTCTCAATCGAACTAAGACTGGCAGGTGAGATATCATGCTTTTTGTATAGCGTACTGATGTCTTCTTGCGATAAACCATGTGCCAAATTCTCTAAGAGTGCAACATCGTAGTCGTCAATTTCTAAGTCTCGATTGGAATGAAAGGTATTCGCAACTTCAGGAGATAAAAAAGTACTGTTTTTTAAAACAGCTTCAATGGCATTCGAAAGATTTTTTAAACCCGATCTGCTTTTACAAACGTAAGCGTCGATATGATGCCTTTCAAACAAGCGCCTTACTTTTTGCAAACGATCTTCTACAGAATATACAATGATTTTCAATGCAGGATACTCTATTTTCATTTGTTCAACCAAGTCCTCACCCGAGGTATATGTTTGCGTACGGTGGTCCGTTTTAAAAGAGAGGTCTGTAATGACCAAATCATAGGGCTCGTTATCAAAGGCACTGCGTTTTAATTTTAAATGCGCATCATCACAATATTGAACTTGATGAATTTGAGGTATGTTCATCTCCATAAGCATCGCTGCTACGCCCTTCGCAATATCTTCCATATCTTCTACGAGTAAGACTTTTTTGAACATTTCTTAGACAATTATGGTGGCTTTGAATCCTTTTTTCGCTGCAGATTCAAAACTAATAGTTCCATTGATAGATGCGATACGGGTTTCCGTATTTTGCAGTCCATTTTTGTGTTTTAAATCACAACCGATGCCATTGTCGCTGTAGTTAATTTGAATTTTAGAGCTTTTTTTAGCAAAAACTAGGGCTACTGAGCTCGCCTGACTATGCTTTTTCATATTGGTTAACAATTCTTGCAATACCCTGTAAATTGTTCTCTTTTTTATCGCTGCAATACGTTGCCAATTTATTTTAGACAGGTTACGGGTGACAATCTGTACTTCTGCACTTTTATATCCAAAAAACAAGTCGTTCAATAAACTTTCAAAATCTTCATTGACGTCTAGCGAACGATTCTCTCTAGAAATATCTCTTGTTTTTACATAGATTTTTTCCATTTCATCCAACACATCCGTATTTGAAACATCATCATTTTGTAATATGGTCATGACCTTATATAAATCATTTGCAACTTCGTCATGCACTTTTTTAGATATTCTTGTTTCGGTACTGTAGACGGCCTTAAGATTAGCCTGTTTCTTTCGGTATCGAAAAATGAAGTAGGAGGAAATTAAGGCTAAGAAAATGAATAGCGACAGAAACTGATACCGTTGTCGTTTTTGTGATTCTATTTCTTGTAGCAATTTGCTGGCCTCTGTTTTCTTTTGTTCTTGTGCTACATTATATTTCAGATAGGCATTTTTATTTTCTGCTACTTGCTTTGCGAGCGCAACACTATCTGTTAACCTTTTGTATTCGAGGGCTTCTTTATTGTCTGCCACGCTGATACGCAACGAAAGCGCGTCTAGTTTGAATGAATTACTGTTGATCTTCTCTGCCAGTTCAAACGCTTGAGTCGCGTAGAAAGCGGCCTTCTTCTTTTTATTCTTGCGTAAATAATATTCCGCAATATGTTTATTGCTAGCGTACATACCCGTCAGATAGTTTTTATGCTTTCGCAAGCTGAGGCCAGTTTGTAAATTGTCAAGCGCCTCAGGGACATTTAGTTTGGATTGCGAATACCCTAAATTATCTAGTGCTGATGCCATTTGTAAGGTGTCTTTGAGAAGAAAACTTTTCTCATATAAGAGCGTATAGATCGAAATAGCTTCTTTGAATTGTTTTTGATCTTTGTACACGTTTGCCTTATTATTCAGCAAAATGATACTGTCTTTGGTTTTGGTGGCGATGTTGAGTGCTCGATCGAAAGATTGAAGAGCATCGGATAGCTTGTTCGAAGAACGGTAGATGCGTCCCAATTGATTAAAGAGACCAATTTTGGAATGTATTAGGGTATCTCGGTGCGCAGAACCTTCGATGAATTTTAGGGCCTCTACAATATAGTTTTCACTATCATAATTATTACCGATTTTGAATTCTCCTATGGCTAACATTCTTAAGTCATTAATGGCGCTTAGGGTGTCTTTATGCTCTAAATCATATTGCCTTTTCTTAGTGTAAAAATTGATTCCCGAAGGCAGGTGGTCTGAATTTTTAGGATCAACAATCGCTTTGTAATAGAAGTTTAAACTATCTGATGAGACTTGTGCATAACTATAGGATGCTTCAGAGAGGGAAAGAAGCACATACAAAAAGAGGAATGAAATCTTAGCTAATTTCATTCCTCTAATGTAAAAACAAATATCTGAAAAGCTCAAATTGATTCGAGAATCATAAAATTCATAAGGTAAGGCAGCTTTACGTCGGTTAAAAATTGGCATAAAAAAACGGTTTGCACGAATACAAACCGTTGATTTTAATGGTATTAACCTAGTAGCGGGGACTGGACTCGAACCAGCGACCTTCGGGTTATGAGCCCGACGAGCTACCTACTGCTCTACCCCGCGATGTATGTCAAATGCTTCTTAAAAGCATTCAGTTTCCCATGATTCTCAGGTTGAGTAGGTACCCTGTCCTGAGCGTAGTCGAAGGGTACTGCTCTACCCCGCGATATGGGTTTTTATCTCACTTGTTTTGCAACTTCAGGTCATGAAACTGACGAGATAAAAGGTCACTTCTATTTGAAGTGGGCGACAAATATACAACGGATTTTTAGTTATATCAAAACTAGCGCCGATAATATTTCATTCGCAATTCATCAATAAAACCTGAAAATCCATAACTTCGAACTTTCACTTCACTATGGATATAATTAACGATTTTCTTGCTAGCGCTAACAATATAGCGAATTGGCCTATGTTTGCGCTACTTATTTTTGGGGGGCTTTTTCTTGTATTTTATTCGAAGCTTTTACCGTACCGCTATTTTGGTCACGCCATTGCGATAACTGCTGGTAAATACGATGACAAAAACGCTAAAGGTGATGTAAGTTCGTTTCAAGCGCTATCAGCTGCGGTTGCAGCCACCGTGGGTTTAGGAAATATTTCAGGTGTTGCCATCGCCATTCATCAAGGTGGTCCGGGGGTTATTTTTTGGATTTGGGTGACCGCCCTTATCGGAATGGGTATTAAGTTTTATTCGTGTAGCCTTTCGATTATGTATCGCGGAACAGATTCAGAAGGAAATTTACAAGGGGGACCCATGTACTACATTACCAAAGGTCTTGGTGAAAAGGCGAAACCCTTAGCCATTTTCTTTGCCATTTGCGGACTCTTCGGTTTTTTGGGAATTTTTACAGCCAATCAGTTTACAGAGACTTTTATGAGTGTGGTAGAGCCGTCGAGAACTATTTTTGAGATGAGCGAAATGCATTGGAAGTTGACCATAGGTATCATACTTGCCATCATCACATCATTTGTGATTTTTGGCGGATTAAAAAAAATAGCTAAAGTGGCCTCAGCGATTGTTCCTTTTATGGTAGCTCTCTATTTATTTGCGGTGCTGGTGGTCATGGTCTTGAATGCATCTCACATTCTACCGGCGCTAAAAACCATCATAACCGAAGCGTGGAACTTCAAAACAATCGTTGCAGGTGGTTTTTGGGGTTTTATTATAATCGGTGTTAAGCGTGCCATGTTTTCCAACGAAGCTGGTTTGGGTAGTGCGCCTATGTATCATGGGCAATCCAAAACAAATAATCCGATAAAGGAAGGTTTGGTCGCAAGCTTGGGTCCATTTATTGATACCATTATGGTGTGTACATTTACGGCCATTGTCATTATCTTGAGTCAAGCCGATTATACAGCAAATAGCGGAATTGTGCTGACGCTTGAAGCTTTTGAAGTGACTCTTTTTGGTTACGGTGATGACCTGTTAATGATTATCGTTACCGCATTTGCTTTGTCCACTTTATTCACCTACTCCTACTATGGCGTAAAATCACTTTCGTTTTTAACCAATGTCAAAATTGGAAAATATTACAATTGGTTTTTTGTTGCCACCATTGTTCTTGCCGCTGTGGCTTCTTTAGATGTTGTAGTAAGTCTTATCGATTTATCATACGCTTTAATGGTGATTCCGAATATGATTGCAGTACTTTTGCTGGCGCCTAAGGTAAATGTTGCGGCGAAGGCATATTTTAAAAAATTAAAAGATGGCAAAGCATAAAGCGGGATTTGTAAATATCATCGGAAATCCAAATGTGGGTAAGTCTACTTTGATGAATGCTTTTGTTGGTGAAAAATTGTCAATTATCACGTCAAAAGCGCAAACTACTAGACATCGAATACTAGGTATCGTTAATGGTGACAATTTTCAAGTAATACTCTCTGATACACCAGGAATAATAAAACCTGCCTACGAGTTGCAATCGAGCATGATGAATTTTGTGAAATCAGCTTTTGAAGATGCAGATGTTTTGCTGTATATGGTGGAGATAGGAGAAAAGGCGTTAAAGGATGAAGCTTTTTTTGAGAAGATAAAAAATAGTAAGATTCCTGTTTTATTATTGTTGAATAAGGTAGATACAGCTACCCAAGAATTGCTTGAAGAACAAGTGCAGTATTGGCAAGAACA
>CALHCJ010000208.1 GCA_937936275.1 uncultured Flavobacteriaceae bacterium | reverse complement strand
CGCGGGCGATCAACCCAATAATGCCCTTTCACTCAATGTATTTAATCCTGGAGAAATAGCCGCAACCGGAGGGACTTCAGGGGTAGTCTATGCCGTTACAGATAACTTGTCGGCCAAGGAAACTTCAAGAGTCAACAATTTTGCCCACGTGAACTATCAAATAGACACAACTCCCAATCTCGGCAAACTGCTATGCATCAATGGAGCCGGAATTCAATACCGTTGGCTGCTAAATAACCTTGCCGTTTCATCTTACCAAGAAATGAATGATTTGGCCGAAAGAGTACGTATTGGTGCAGACGGGCTTACCATTATTCCCTTTGGGAATGGAGCAGAACGCATGTTATTAAATAAACAAATAGGCACCAGAATGCTAAATATTAACCTCAATATACACGATAAAGCACACCTGTGCCGGGCAACCTTAGAAGGTATTGCATTTGCTTTCGTCTACGGCATGGAAATTATGAAATCAGATGGTGTGAAGCCTGGAACTATAAAAGCTGGAAACGACAATCTCTTTCGTTCTCGTATTTTTTCTAATACGATAGCCTCTCTCACAGAACAAAACATCGAAATATATGACACAACTGGGGCCGTAGGTGCAGCCAGAGCCTGTACAATAGTGCAAAACGGACAAGAGACTTTTTCAAAATACGTAAAGAATGACTATATCATGACGTATGAACCCTCTTTAAATAAAGAAGAATACACGGCAGCTTATGATATCTGGAAACAAGAACTAAAACTTATTTTAAACGAATAGAAATTATGGCAATCTTAGGAGACAAAGAATTTTTCAAAGGAATCAATGAAATTAAATTTGAAGGAAAGGAATCTGACAATCCAATGGCTTTCAAATTTTATAATCCAGATCAAGTAGTGGCAGGCAAAACTATGCGCGCACATTTTAAATTTGCCATGGCGTATTGGCATACCTTATGTGGAACAGGAGGAGATCCGTTTGGCCCCGGCACAAAAGTATTTCCTTGGGCAACAGCTAATGATCCTATACAAGCAGCAAAAGACAAAGCGGATGCTGCATTTGAATTTATCACCAAAATGGGATTTGACTACTATTGCTTTCACGATTTTGACTTAATCGATGAAGGAGATACACTAGCCGAGTCAGAACAAAGAATTCACAGTATTGTAGATTACTTAAAGCAAAAACAAAAAGCTTCCGGCGTCAAGTTGCTTTGGGGTACCTCCAATTGCTTTTCGAACCCAAGATACATGAACGGTGCAGCTTCTAATCCAAATTTTGATGTCGTGGCAAGAGCGGGAGCTCAGGTAAAAATAGCTTTGGATGCCACTATCGAACTTGGTGGAGAAAATTATGTGTTCTGGGGCGGACGTGAGGGTTACATGTCGCTTTTAAATACCAACATGAAATTAGAACAAGACAATATTGGTCGATTTTTCAATATGGCGAAAGACTATGCAAGGGGCCAAGGTTTTAAAGGCTCATTTTTTATTGAACCCAAACCTATGGAACCCACCAAGCATCAATATGACTTTGACTCGGCCACTTCTATTAACTTTATACGTGAATACGGTTTAGAAAAGGATTTTAAATTAAATATAGAAGTAAACCATGCTACCTTAGCACAACATACGTTTCAACATGAGCTTCAAGTGGCTGCCAATGCAGGAATGCTAGGGAGTATAGATGCGAATAGAGGTGATTATCAAAATGGATGGGATACTGACCAATTTCCAAACAATGTGATGGAAACCGCAGAAGCGATGCTGGTATTCTTAAAGTCTGGAGGATTACAAGGAGGAGGTGTCAACTTTGACGCGAAGACCCGAAGAAATTCTACTGACTTAGAGGATATTTTCTTAGCACATATTGGTGGGGCAGATACATTTGCAAGAGCTTTGCTAGTTGCAGATGCAATGCTTCAAAAATCACCGTATGAATCTCTAATGGCAAAGAGATATGCTTCTTTTGAATCAGGAAAAGGTGCCGATTTTACTTCCGGAAAGCTCAATTTAGAAGACTTGTATACCTACGCCGCACAAAATGGCGAGCCGACGCAAATTAGTGGAAAACAAGAATTATTTGAAAACATACTAAACCAATATATTTAAGTCTAAAGTATGGAGTCTATATTAGAAACAGCAGACTGGTGGGTTTTAGGTGCCTATATTCTTGCGCTATTGGGTGTTGCCGTCTGGGTGGTGCTGCAAAAGAATAAAAACACTGAAGATTATTTTCTAGCAGGCAGAAATGTAGGTTGGTTCGTAATTGGCGCCTCAATCTTCGCTTCTAATATTGGCTCTGAACATGTAGTAGGGTTAGCAGGTACCGGTGCAGAATCTGGAATGCCAATGGCGCACTATGAGCTTCACGCATGGATTGTTCTTCTGTTGGGTTGGCTCTTTTTACCCTTCTATTTTAGAAGTAACGCCTTTACGATGCCAGAGTTTTTAGAAAAACGCTTTGACAGTCGTTCAAGGTGGTTTCTATCTGTATTTTCATTGGCTGGCTATGTAATTACTAAAGTTTCAGTAACCATCTATGCAGGCGGTATTGTAGTTTCTGAACTATTGGGAATTCCATTTTGGTACGGAGCTATTGGAATTGTACTTTTTACAGGAGCCTATACCATTATTGGCGGTATGAAAGCCGTTATTTACACCGAAACATTACAAACCGTTATTCTTATCGCTGGATCAATCATCATCACCTACCTAGGATTAGAAAAAGTCGGCGGTTGGGATGAACTACGTACCGTTGCTGGTGGTGAGCATTTTAATATGTGGAGGCCCATTTCAGATCCCGACTTTCCATGGACGGGTATGCTCTTTGGTGGTACAATTGTAGGAATATGGTATTGGTGTACCGATCAATATATAGTGCAGCGCACACTAGCAGCCAATAATATTAAAATAGGTCGACGGGGTGCTATTTTTGGAGCATATCTGAAATTACTACCGATATTCATATTTCTCATTCCAGGCATCATCGCTTTTGCTTTGGCGAAACAAGGAGTGCTTACTTATGAAAAAAGTGATGAAGTGTTTCCGGTATTGGTAAAGACCCTATTACCTGTGGGATTAAAAGGACTCGTAGCCGGTGGACTTATGGCAGCCCTAATGAGTTCTTTAGCATCTGTATTTAATTCTTGTTCTACTATTTTCACCATAGACATCTATAAAAAACTAAAGCCCTTAACTCCAGAGAAAAAACTATTGCGTATTGGTAAATTTGCCACCTTTATTGTTGTTATTTTAGGAATCATTTGGATTCCTATTATGGAAAAAATCGGAGGTGGAACTCTTTATCAGTATCTACAGAGTGTACAATCATATATTGCACCACCCATAACAGCAGTTTTTCTATTAGGCATCATCTGGAAACGTGTGAATTCTAAAGCAGCGATTGTCACTTTATTTTCAGGACTCCTAGTTGCTGCACTCCGTATTATGGCAGAAATATACCAAGCAGAGCTAACTGGTGTATTCCTCTCTTTCGCTACGATCAACTTTGCGCACATGGCCATCTTCATGTTTATACTTTCAGTTTTTATTTGCATCACTGTAAGTCTAGCAACAAACCCACCGGACTATGAAGCCATCAAAGGGCTGTCTTTTGGCACTTTGACTGTAAAGGATAGAGAAATGAATAAAGCAAGTATTTCTAATATTGATGTACTATTATCCGTATTGCTGATAGTCGTTGTCGTTTCGATTTTAGTTTACTTTACGGGATAATTTTAAACAACCACTGTTCATAAGCCCTATAGAACGAAGTGATTTGAAAAAATAAGAATACCTCATAACTAAAAAAGCTCCCAATTTCTTGAGAGCTTTGTGCGGTCTGGACGGGACTCGAACTTTTCTTGAAAATACCCTGTATCAAAGGCCTGTCAGAGGCTGGTTTTTTGGACTCACCGCGAGGCTCACCTTTTAACATAGGTTTAACATTTACAAAAATTCGAGATTCCAATTAAAAGTGAACCAAAACAATATGTATAATTCATTGCTAAGTTAGTTTTTATGCACAAATATGGAGGTTCCATATTAGTTACTATTTACTCATTTC
>CALHCJ010000207.1 GCA_937936275.1 uncultured Flavobacteriaceae bacterium | reverse complement strand
GATTTTCGAACTTCAGCTTTACCGACAACAGGAACATTATTTTCTGCGTGACATGCTATAACACAAGCACCACATCCCGTACAAGCATTTAAATCAATAGACATATTAAAATGATGCCCTATGGAGCGATCAAAACTATCCCAAAGATCTACTGATGTTGCAGGAACTTCTTGATGATTTAAAGACACCTGAGGAACATGATTCCATTCAGAATGATCTTTAGTATTGAAAATTTCTAGTGTGGTTTCTTTAATAATATCACCTCTACCCATCATGGTTTTGTGTAGTTGAATACACGCAAACTCATGATTTCCTACTGCTTTTGAAATAGAAACCGATTGTATATTTTTAAAATCTTGATATAAAGGAAAGGCATTCACACCTGTCTTCATTTCAGCTTTCATTCCTTCCTTCTTACCGTAACCAAAAGAAAGACCTATTGTTCCTTTTGCCTGACCTGGTTGAATAATTACAGGAGCAGTTACCGATACACCGTTTGAATTAACGGTAGCATAACTACCATCTAAACCACCATTAGCTACATTTTCATTTATTAAACCTAAGCCTTCAGCATCTGATTTAGAAACAGTAATATAATTATCCCAAGAAACACGAGTGATAGGATCAGGAAATTCTTGCAACCATGGATTATTGGCCTGTTGACCATCACCCATACCTACCTTAGAATATAACAGAAGTTCCATTCCTTCGCCACTCGTAGAACTTGCTAAAGCTCTTACGGCCGCATTGATATCTACAGAGGAAGACTCTTGCACTTCAGACATTTCAGTTTCTTCCTTGTCAATATCTGCAGTCATCATTACTGGATCAGCAGTTTCACTAACTTCCACCACAACATCACCACCAGAAACAAAAACACCATCGTGTACTGCCTTATTGAAATCACTTCCATTTAAAATGAAAGTACCCCATGTTTCCTTAATATAATCGTAATAGCTTTTATCGCTTCCTGACCATTTCAAAAGCGATGTTTGAAACTGTCTTGTATCAAACAACTCTTTGATTGTAGGTTGCGTCAAGCTATAATGCCCCTTCTTGATCTCAACATCACCCCAAGACTCTAGGTAATGATTTGAAGCAGCAGCGTATGTTGAAACAGCAGTAGTTTCATTCCAATTTGTTGAAAATGTTACTGAGGTAGCCACATTTTCAATACCCTCTTTGAAATCAGCCGAATTTGGCAACGAATACATTGGGTTTGCTCCATCAACAATCAAGGCACCTATCTTACCAGACTTCATATCTGCGATAAGAGACTGCACTTCTTTTATATTTCCTTGTCTTGTATATCGCGGCGCCTTAGCATCAAAAGCAGCGCTACCTAACATTTCATTAATAGCAAGCACGACAGATTGAACATTGACATCATCAATTCCAGAAACAACAACAGCGCTGCTCTTTGATTTTCTGATTTGCGAAACAACACCATCTAATACTCTTTGGGCTTCTGCAGGAAGATCTCCGCCCACACTTGTTCCATTTAATTTGGCATACAAATAAGCCAAACCTACTTTTTGGAATTGAGAGGATAACGGAACTCTCTTATCAGCGTTAGCTCCAGTCAATGACATGTTCGATTCGAATTGAACGTGTCTAGACATTTTTCCATTCTTAGGAACACGTCCTTTTGAATAACCGCTATCATAACCGCCGCCTTGCCAATCTCCTAAGAAATCAGCACCGAAAGAAACAATAAGCTCTGCCTTTTCAAAATCATAATCAGCCATCGCTCTCTCGCCATAACGATTCTCAAAAGCAGTCAAAGCTGCTTCTTCCGAAATAGCATCGTAAGTCACGTGTCTTACATTTTGGTTCGCTGCTTTAAACTCAGCAACCAATCTAGATGTAGATGGACTCGCGTATGTCTGGGTAAGAAACGCTACCTGTTTTCCACTTTGCAGCGCTAACTTAACAGCAATATCAATTTCTTTCCAATCCACAGGTTCCGAACCCTTCATGGGACCCTGTAGCCTTGTACTATCATACAAAGAAAGCACAGAGGCTTGCACACGTGCATTTGCACCCCCGCCAACCTTCGCTTCTTTATTATTCTCAACTTTAATAGGTCTTCCTTCACGCGTTTTGATCAATACACTTGCAAAATCAAAACCGTTTGCAATAGTAGTAGCGTAAAAATTTGCAACACCAGGAACAATATTTTCCGGCGCAACTACGTAAGGAATGGATTTTATTACTGGACCTTCACATGCAGCTAATGAAGCTGCAGCAGTGCTAAAGCCAACATATTTCAAAAAGTCTCTTCTATTGGTATTCGTAGATTCTAAAGTTTCTTTATCACCTAAAAACTCATCAACAGGAATGTCTTCGACAAATTCATTTTGTCTTAGCGCCTCAACAATGGAATCGTTAGGATTTAACTCCGCTTCACTCTTCCAATATTTTTTGTTTGATGCCATACTTATATCTGTAATTAGCTACTCTTTGTTTGTATTAATAGTGACACTTTCCACACTCTAAACCACCCATTTGAGCGGCAGTAAGCGTTTCCACTCCATATTTCTTTGAAAGCTCATCATGTATTTTCGCATAGTACTCGTTGCCTTCCACCTTTACATTCGTTTCTCTGTGGCAATTAATACACCAACCCATAGTTAATGGAGAATATTGATACATGATTTCCATTTCCTCTACAGGCCCGTGACAGGTCTGACAAGCAATTTGCCCAACTTCTACGTGTTGCGAATGATTGAAATAAGCAAAATCAGGGAGATTATGAATACGAACCCATTCTACTGGCTGAGAGTCTCCTGTGTACTTCTGATTTTCTTCATCCCAGCCTACTGCAGCATAAAGCTTTTTAATTTCACCAGTATAAAAATCGTTTGTGTAACCATTTGCTAAATCTTCTTGTGTAGGTCCTTCTTCATTTCCTTTGTACTCGTAAATAGACTTATGACAATTCATACAAACATTCAAAGAAGGAATACCTGAGTGTTTTGATTTACGTGCAGAAGAGTGACAATATTTACACTCAATTTTGTTAGCTCCTGCATGTATTTTATGAGAATAGTGTATTGGCTGAATTGGAGCGTAGCCCTGATCAACACCAACCTGCATCATCCACCCATAAGCGAAATAAGCACTTCCTAACAATAGGAAAATAACAGAAACAAGTACTAAAAATTGATTTTGAACAAAAGCTTTCCAAATAGGAGTACGACGCTCTTTAACTTCTTCTTGCAGCTCAACACCACTTGCCTGCATTACCCTTTTCAAGGTTTTATTAACAGCAATAAGCATAAACACCAAAAAGCCAAAAACCAAAGCAAGAGCACCTAGAATTATTTCATTAGATATCCCTCCTGGTTGCCCTGGCCGCGTTGGGTCTCCAGGAAGTGGAGGAGGCGTCTTAGCAACAGTAGGCTTTGCTGCAGTATATGCTAAAATGTTATCAATATCTGTGTTCGAAAGCGTTGGAAAAGCCGTCATGGCCGCTTGATTGTACTCGTTGTAAATCTTTACTGCATACGCATCGCCAGATTTAATCATACCCGGACTATTCTTAATCCACCTGTACAACCATTCGCGGTCTAAGCCCTCCGTTTCAGCCAAACGAGATTCTACATTTGCTAATGCAGGACCCGTCATTTTGCGATTTAAAGCGTGACAAGCTGCACAGTTTTGATTGAAAAGTGATTTTCCAGCTACCGCGTCTCCGTCAGCAGCACCAGCAACCTGTTCAACAGGAGCTTCATCTGCCTCAACAGCTTCCTCAGCCTGAGCAAAAAGTAAGGTTGAGGTAAAAAGAAAAACTAAAAGACTGAACCCTAAAACGTTAGAAATTCGATTGCGGTATGTCACCTTTTTCATATATAGAATATTTCAATCTGAACCTTGGCAC
>CALHCJ010000206.1 GCA_937936275.1 uncultured Flavobacteriaceae bacterium | reverse complement strand
CATCTTTACTTATCTGATCTCAATAGTCGTGTAATGAGAAGCTATGAAGTTTACCGGAACATCCGCAAAGGGGCATTGATATGGGGTCTACCGATATCGCTCTTTGCCCTTTTGATGGTGTCGGTTGTGGCCTCCTTGTTGGTCATTATTTTCTCGTTCAGTTTGATAATGGTGCTCTCGCTCTTTATTTGGAATGCCACTCTCTTTATTGGCCTAAATAAAATGAACAGTAGCACTCAGCTTTTCAATATCAGAAAAGTATTCCCTAAAAGTATCAGTAATAAAAAAGACAATATCCTGAACCATGTCCAAAATCAACATCTCTAAATATCATCCCATAGCGGACATTAAAGACCACTTGCTATTGTGTAACAACGGGAATGTGGTGGCCTGTTATAAGGTGGAGCTACCCGAGATCTATTCCCTTTCGGAAAAGGATTTCGAGGACCTTCATAGCAATTGGTTCCAGGCTATGAAATCCTTACCTGTCGGAACCGTAGTCCATAAACAAGATGTTTATTTCAAAAAATCCTTCACTTCACAAAACCTGCCCAATAATACCTTTCTATCAAAGGCCACGCATGACTACTTTAAAGGAAGGGAGCATATGGAACACCATGGGTATCTCTTCTTTACACTTACCAAGAACAAACAGCTCAACAGTTCGAAATACGTCAACCCCTTTTGCAAAGCGGATGCAAAGATTCCCGAAGTGCTACAAGAAAATCTGCAGCGTTTCAAAGCGGCCGTCAACGATTCGGTTTCCTTTATCAATAATGGACGAAAGGTATCATTGATACCAATGAAGAGCCAAGAGATTGTAACCATGAGTTCCGATTATTTCAACGGTTATAATGATGGTTTCGATACAGCTATTGAACTAGGAAGAAAAGACATCCAAATAGGGGAGCATCATTTCGATGTACTTACCGTGAACAGCGAAAGCTGTTTCGGGGAGAAAGTACAGACCAGTAAGATAAACGAACGCTTCACCTCGGATGACTTCAGTTTCCATCAAGGTTTTATAGATGGACTTGGGCTTTCCCTAAACGAAAACCATGTGGTCAACCAAATCATATATCTCGATGACAAACAGAAATGGCGCAAGCTATTGGACAAGAAAATCGAAGAACTGAACAAGAGTTCCAATTTCGGGTCTCAGAACAAGGTCATCCTCAAGAAAATTCAGCACATCCAAGAGCAGATCAATACCGATGATAGTTCTCGAATCATAAGGGGTCACCTAAACGTCATCTACTGGCACAAAGAGGAAAAACAACTCGAAAAAATCTCCTCTCAAATAAAAACAGAGTTCAAGGAACTGGATATAACCCCCTACTATCCTAGCAGTGAAGAACGAAAAAACTATTTCCTGAACAGTTATTGTTGTTTCGCTTCCAACTTTTCAAATGAAGACCTCTACGTAACCGATTTGAAGCATGCCTTGTGTTTACTTATCAATAACACAAACTATGAATCCGATAAAACGGGTATCATCTTCAATGATAGGGAACATAACATTCCCGTACTCAAAGATGTTTGGGATGAAAAAAAGAAACGTATTAAAGCGAGAAACTTTGCCATTTTCGCCCCAACGGGAGAAGGAAAATCATTTTTGGCGAATAATATACTGCGCCAATATTTTGAGATGGATGTCCGTCTGGTCATCATCGACCTAGGGGGTTCGTATACCAAGTTCGCACAGTTATACCCTGAGCAGTATACTGTTCTGCGTTATGAGAGCGGAAAGAACTTAGGTATCAACCCCTTTTATATCTCGAATGTAAACGATATCAGTCCAGAACGATTGGAGGATTTGTCTGTCTTCCTCTTCGAACTTCTGGCATCGGACTTGAAAGTGACCAAGGCACAGTCGGTATCGCTCAAGAAAATCCTGCAGCATTATTACAAAACTATTTCTGAGGCACATTCCTTGGAGAGTTTCTATGGCTTTATCCGAAACAATCGTGAGCAACTTCTGGAAACCCTTGGTATCGATAAAGCCTACTTCAATATTACCAACTTCCTTCATATCCTATCGGAATATGTGGAAGGCGGATTGTACAGTTTCCTCTTTGAGATGAGCGAGGACCAATCCTATAAGATAGAAGACAAGCGATTGATCGTCTTCGAACTGGACGAAGTCAAGGACAATAAGGAAATCCTGTCCGTAATGCTAAAGCTCATCAAAACGGCAATCCAACGCACCATTTGGAGGAACAAAGAAGAAAAAGGAATCATCCTTTTCGATGAGTTCGCCAAACAGTTGAAGTTTCCCAATGGATTGGAGAGCGTGGAATTCTACTATCAAGCCATTCGAAAGCAGGAAGGGGCCATCGGAATCATTTTACAATCGATCAATCAACTTCCCGATAACTCCACATCCGCAAGTATACTAGAAAACACACAGGTAATCTACAGCCTGAACAATGAAAAGGGATATGATGAATTGATCAAACGGCTCAACCTTTCCAGTCATGACCTGAACCAATTGAAATCCATCAAGAACGACTTGACAGGAGAAAGAAAGTATACTGAAATGTTCATCAAGATCGGGAAGGAGAGCAACATCTTTCGATTGGAAGTGCCGCCTGAAGTATTCGCAGCCTACCTAACCGACGGTTCCGACAACGAGGCCATAATGGCACTTTATAAGGAGGAGGATAATATGGAAATAGCTATCAGGCGGTTCTTGGAACGCAAAGCTGCATAGCATAAGTAATGAGTGTTTAATCAGATGCCGAAATCAAAAGTTTCGGCATCACAAAACCCAGAAATCATGAAAATAGGAATCAAGAAAATATTTTTAACGACATCCCTAATCTTGGCTTTATCAATGCCCAGCCGTGCCACGGCCCAGGGGATACCCGTTTATGACAATGTGAACTTCATCTCCTTTGTCAAACAACTGTTGGAAGCGGGGAAACAGACAGCCAATATTATCAAGACGGTCAAATTCCTTAAAAAACAGAAAGAGAACATCGAAAAGGTCAGTGCCGCCATTGAAAAACTAAAGGCTGTGCAAGAACTCATTCGCAATAACAAACGCCTTTATGATACGGTGCAGGGAGATTTAAGGGATATACTTAATTCACCGCATATAAGGGCTGATGAAGTGGAACGGATATCCACATCGTTCAACGCCATCTTGGATCAAGCTACGGAGGACTTGGGATTCATTAACGAAATCCTGTCCAGTGACCATTTGAAGTTGACGGATGGGGAACGCATGCGGGCCATCCGTGCACATCAACAGGAGTCCAAGGAAATGGTGACCGAAATCGAGCGTAAGACTGAGCGGTATCGTGATATCATTGCCTTTCGTGAAATGCAGGACAAGATCAATAATAGAAAAACTAACTATTAAAGATGGAACTCATGATTTCCTTGAGCATAGGACTTGAATATGTAGACGCTGTCTTTGAGACAATCAAGGGCACCGACTTCTCTACCTATACCATTAGGGGTATCAAGGTCTTGGCCGTGCTGTTCTTTTTGGTCAACATCCTCAAAAAATACAATGAGGGAGTTGCCGATAAGGAAGGATATTCATGGGGACTATCCCCAAGGGATCTCGCCAAGAATTTTGTAATCGTATTATTGGTCATATTCTCAACGCAGATCCTGGGCTTTTTCGATGGTATTTTGGTCGCTATTGAAGGGCAGTATCGTGATACAGCTCCGGCCTTGATTCCTTTGCAATTACAGGAAATCCCTATTGAAGAGGATGTTGGTGCTTTCGATGCGGCAAAAAAAGCTTGGGCCTTGTTGTACGAAGCTTTGGTCACTCCCGTATTCGGCATCAAGATGTTCAGCTTTTTCATTGGACTCATCCTATGGATGATAGACCTGTT
>CALHCJ010000205.1 GCA_937936275.1 uncultured Flavobacteriaceae bacterium | reverse complement strand
TATTAAGAATTTTGGTATCTATAAAAACATTACTTACCGATTTGGGCAAGTCAGGGTATTTAAAAGAAGCGTTCTCAGAATTGATATTAATGGTAAACTTTGGAATATGTTCTTCGTCAACTACTCCTTTGAAATTACCCTCAACCATAAAGTTTCCAGTAGTCTTTACATTTTCAATATTTTTAGAATAAGTCTCTGGAATGACTGCCAAAAAGTTTTTAAAATCTGAAGAAGGTGTTTTAAAACTAAGATTAACATCTTGACTATTCTCGTTAACTTTAACGAATCCATCAAAGACCAAAGGCAGCTGATTTATTAGAGCTTCATTCTTTAAAAAAGTGTATTTATCGGCTGCTAGATCAATACAAATTAACGCGTCAAGTTGCACCTTATTTTTATTCAGATAATTGGTGCTATCCAATTCAAAAGTCACTAAAGCATCAGTATGTGTATCTAGCTCAGAAGTGGTTACTGATAAATCGCCGGTACCCGTGTGTTGAATATCAGACAATACTAGGTACACTTTTGCAACAGCATCATCATAAGTTACTTTAGAATTTGAAATTTCATAAGACTGTAAGTCTAGAGTGAAACCATCAGAAGATTCTGAAGAGGTTTCCGTACCATCGCTCCCTTTTCCAATTTCATAGTTAGCGATTTCCTCCTCATTTACTTTTACATGAATGTTTGCGCCATCTAAACTTAGGTTTTGAATGCCTATGGATTCACCTTCGCTTTTGAAAAGTTCTCCGATTCCCAAAGTTAGACTGACCTCTTTCGCGGCAAATAAGGTATCACCTTCAAAAGGGGCTTGATTGATTAACGATACGTTTTCTAGACTCAAATTCGCATTTGGAAAACTTTTTATCAGACTTAAATTTGCCTCAGTAAAATCTAGTTTTGCGTTTACGTTATTGTTCACATTTGAACGTATCAAATCGCCAATCTTTGCCTCAAGAATAAAAGGAGCCGCAATTAATACGCCTACGACTAAAACCAAAATAACACCTATAATCTTTAAAAACTTTTTCACTTTATTTCGTTTTATTTTCAATCTCTTTTTGCTACCAAAAGATAGCATGGGACTATAGTTTACATTGGCTGATATACATCAGATATTGATGCTAATAAATTAACTCTAAAAAGCTCAGGATATTATGCTTCAAGGTCTATTTCCTCACCTAAAGCGAGTCCAAAGCGCTTTCTAATTAGATATACGAAGAAATAGAGAAAAGGGGTGTCAAAAAACGCAATTAATACTTTAAATAAAAATCCACTAATAACTAAGCCTGTGAATTTATCCCAAGAAATTTCACCAAAAGAGCATAACAAGAAGACCACGGTAAAGGTGTCAATCAATTGAGAAGAAAACGTCGAAAAGTTATTTCTGAGCCACAAATACTTTCCCTTTGTCAAGTTTTTCCAAAAATGGTAAATCTGTATGTCCACAAATTGAGCCAACAAATAGGCCATCATTGAAGCAAACACAGCAACTATTGTATTGCCGAAAACCGAAGTAAATAGTTCATCTGAAACTGGAGACCAGTCTGTTGCCGGAACAGCAGCGGAAGTATAAATAATCGCTAACGAAAAAATCGAAGCAAAAATACCGGCAACAACAATTTGATTGGCTTTCTTTTTTCCGAATATTTCAGAAATTAAATCTGTAATTAAAAACGTAATTGGATAGGGCAGAATACCCACTGAAATTTCAAAAAGCGACGCGCCAAAAACACTTATGTCACCGAAAGGATTCCAATAAAAAAATTTTTGAAATATTAAATTGGACACCACCAAGGAGGTTATAAACAGTGCCCCGAGGTATAGGTAAATCTGGAAAGCTAATTTCTTATCTTTCTGATTCATCGCTTACTTTATCTCTAAAACAAAAGGCATTCTTGCTTGAATTCCCTTTTGATCCATGGCCGATTTCACTTGTTTTAAAATGGTATAGGCTTCCGTTCCGATTTCATCTTCAATAAAACTGTTTTTAGCTTTTGTACTTACGCCTCCCATATCTTCGATAAGACGCTCAAACCCTGTTTTATATTTTGGATATTTACGAATACCATAGTCCTCTAACTCTGCCATTTTTGCTGCTTCGGCTATGGCATCATTTAAATTACCAAGCTCATCAACCAGACCGATGCGTTTGGCGTCAACACCACTCCATACACGACCCTGCGCTATTTCATTAATCTCTTCTGTACTCATTCCTCTACCTTGAGCGACTCGTTCTAGAAAAGTATCGTAGGTCTCTTCAATACCTTCTTGCACAACAGATCTAAAAGTATCTCCCATGGGCTCAAAGAGCGAGTATTCTACAGAATTCTTATTGGTACCTACCTGTTCTGCATTAATCCCTATATCGTCCGCCAGTTCTGTAATGTTTGGAATTGTTCCAAAAACCCCAATGGAACCTGTTACGGTCGTTGGTTCTGCAAATATTTTATTTGCACCTGCAGCGATGTAATATCCCCCCGAGGCAGCGACGTTACCCATTGAAACGATGACTGGTTTTTTCTCTTTTGCCAATTCAATTTCTCGCCAAATAATATCAGAAGTCAAAGCACTACCGCCAGGCGAATTAACTCGCAGTACAATTGCCTTTACTTTATCGTTGTCTCTGGCTTTACGTATCGCTTTGTTCATGATACCTTGCCCAATCATATCTTGACCACCTTCACCGTAAATGATTTCGCCCTGCGCGAAAATAACAGCAATTTTATCACTTCCTGATTTTTTACTTTTAGGGTTCGACTTCGTCACATAATCTTCCAATAATACTATATTCAAATCCTTATCTGCATCTACCTTCAAGGCTTTCTTTAATTTCTCCTCATACTGATCGTGGAATACAATACCGTCTATCAAACCTGTTGATTTTGCAAATTCAGGAGTTCTACCTCCTAAGGTGTCGGCGATGCTATTCAGGTTTTCTACGGAAAGGTTTCTACCTTCAGCAATTTCATCGACCATAGAATTCCATAACGATCCAATTAGTTCTTTGATTTGAGTTCGATTCGCCTCGCTCATTTCGTTAGATAAAAAGGGTTCAACAGCACTTTTATATTTTCCGTGCCGAATGACTTCTATTTTAACACCAGTCTTTTCTTGAAGATCTTTGAAGAATAATACCTCTGAAGACAAACCTCTAAAATCTAAAGCACCTACCGGATTGACAAAAATCGAATCAGCAATACTTGCCAAGTAGTAATCCTTTTGTAAATAAAAATCGGAATAGGTATAAATAAATTTTCCCTCACTTTTAAAATCTTCTAATGCGCTGCGTATGGCTTGTGTTTGTGCCAAACCAGCAAGTATAAAATTGTTATTAATACTTATGCCTTTGATATCTTCATCATCTTTAGCTACGGCAATCGCATTTAGTATCTCATCTAGACCCTGAGATTGCTCAAACAAACTTGCAAACGGATCAGCGGCAGCACTACCTACATAATCGCTGATTGGCAATTGTAACTGCAATTCTAAGACCGAATTATTCTTAACAACAACAGCTTCTTCTGAGGTATCGAACAGACTAACGAAAATGAAAAACATGACGAACATGATGCCAAAAGCAATAAGGCAACCAATGATAGCCGCTAAAAGGTTACGTAAAAAATTCATGTAATGGAGTGTTATTATTGTGGATTCAAAGATAACTAAAGTGATTTTGTTTTGCTTACTTTGTTTGCTGAATATGGAAGAAAGCAAAACAGTATACTTATCGCTAGGAAGTAATGTTGGTGACAAGATCAACAACTTACAAGATGCCATTTTTTCTATTCACAAAACTATTGGTGATGTCTCTAAAATATCGCCGGTTTACCAAAGCAGTTCTTGGGGCTTTGAATCTGAAGATTTTTTAAATATCTGCATTACAGTTTTTACAACCATGAAACCCTCTCTCCTACTAGATGCACTTTTAGGCATTGAACAAACCTTGGGGCGAACTAGAATGCAAGAAGAGGGGTATCAGGCTCGAAAAATTGATATCGATATTTTATACTATGGAAGTGAAGAAATTTTTAAGGAAAATTTAGTCATACCTCATCCTGAGATACCATTTCGAAGGTTTGTTTTAAAACCATTATCAGATATCGCACCCCAGTTTTATCATCCTGTTTTGAATAAAGACAGCCGTAATCTTTTACAAGAATGTAAAGACAAAGGTACCTTAACTAAGACTAGCTTCAAGTTATTTAAAGATCAAGCCGCTCTTTTTAGCCAAACTAACTTTGTAGCCATAGAAGGAAATATCGGTGCAGGTAAAACCACACTCGCCAACAAGATAGCTACTGATTTTAACGGAAAATTGGTGCTTGAACGTTTTGCGGACAATCCGTTTCTTCCAAAATTTTATGAAGATCAGAGCCGCTATGCATTTCCATTAGAAATGTCATTTCTTGCTGATCGTTACCAGCAATTTACAGATGACACTTCGCAATATGATTTGTTCAAGAACTTTATGGTGAGTGACTACGATATTTACAAATCATTGATTTTTGCCCAAGTAACCTTACAGAAAGAGGAATTTGACCTGTACAAAAAGCTTTTCAGCTTGATGTATAAAGAGGTAAAAAAACCCAAAATTTACGTTTATCTGTATCAGACCACAGAACGACTTCTACAAAACATAAAGAAAAGAGGTAGAGATTATGAACAGAATATCTCTAAAACTTATCTTGAAAGTATCAATCAGGGTTACTTTGATTTTATAAAGAGTTACCCTGAACAAAATAACTTGGTAATAGAATTGGGAGATCTTGATTTTGTTGAAAATAAAAAAGATTACGATTTTATCATCGATAAGATTCTAAAATTTGCGGTTCAGCTGCCTTCTTGAGTGAATTTTTAGAAAAATTGTTGTGTAAAAAAAAAGGTTTTCCTTTCTTAGCGGAAGCTAAAGAGCAACTAACTAACTCAAACTATATTTTTAAAGCCCGATAAAACGGGCTTTTTTTATGTGTTCAATTTGGACCAAAAATCCCAAACAACAACGCCTACACTCACCGAAATATTAAGGGAATGTTTCGTTCCAAATTGGGGTATTTCAATAACACTTTCACAATGATTAATCACTTCTTGGCTGACCCCTTTAACCTCATTACCAAAAACCAAAACATAGTTTTTTGAAGTTTCTAAATCAAACTCATGTAGCATTGCGGCATTTTCAACTTGTTCTATAGCAATAGTGGTATGTCCGTTTTGATTTAAAGATTCAATCAATTCTAAGGTACTTTCGTGATATTCCCAAGCCACACTTTCTGTGGCGCCTAGGGCCGTTTTTCGAATATCTTTATGCGGTGGTTTTGCGGTAATGCCACAGAGATACACTTTTTCAATTCGAAAGGCGTCTGCAGTTCTAAAAACCGACCCAATATTGTTTAAGCTTCTTATATTATCTAAAACAATTTGAATTGGCGTCTTTTCAGCTCCTTTAAAAGCTTCAACATCCAATCGATCTAACTCCTCATTTTTTAATTTTCGCATCTATAAAGCTTATTCTTTTTTTGGAAGGTTTTAAAGTTTCAATTCTCTGCGAAAAACTTATCCCCATAATATCAACAATGCCTTTCTTTCCAAGACAAAAATAGTACATTCGTCTGAACGAGAAATAGGTATTTAAATTTCTAAAACGCAGCTTTGGCAAAAACAGTAAAAGCAAAAAAGGTAACTCCTTTAATGCAGCAATATAATACCATCAAGACGAAGTATCCTGATGCCTTATTGTTGTTTCGGGTTGGCGACTTTTACGAAACTTTTGGTGAAGATGCCGTCAAAGCTTCTAAAATACTAGGTATCATTCTAACCCACCGAAATAATGGAGGAGAGCGAACAGAATTGGCTGGTTTTCCACACCACTCCTTGAATACCTATTTACCAAAACTCGTAAAGGCGGGTCAACGGGTTGCTATATGTGATCAGTTGGAAGATCCTAAAATGACGAAAACGATAGTTAAACGTGGGGTTACGGAGTTGGTTACGCCAGGGGTAGCTATGAATGATGATATTCTTCATGCGAAAACAAATAATTTTTTGTGCGCTGTTCATTTCGGTCGTAAATCTATCGGAGTATCTTTCGTTGATATTTCCACAGGCGAATTTTTAACCTCCGAAGGAAATGAAGAGCAAATTGATAAATTACTTCAAAATTTTAGTCCGAATGAGGTATTGGTTTCAAAAGCTCATAAAAAAGATTTTTTAGAAACCTTTGGTCAGCAGTTTCACACTTTTTTCATAGAAGACTGGGTTTTTCAAGAAGATTATACCAGTGAATTGCTTAACGGGCATTTCAAAACAACTACGCTTAAGGGTTTTGGTGTAGATCATTTGCGGCACGGTGTTATTGCCTCTGGGGTTGTCATGCACTATTTATCAGAAACACAACATCGGCAACTACAACATATCAGTTCTTTAAAACGAATTGCAGAAGAAGAATATATTTGGATGGACCGCTTTACCATTCGTAATCTTGAATTGTACCATTCTACCAATATCAATGCGATTACCTTAATTGATATTATTGACAAGACCATTTCTCCTATGGGTGGTAGGCTTCTCAAAAGATGGTTGGCCCTACCTCTGAAGAATATTGAAAAAATTAGAAGACGGCATCAGGTAATTGCGCATTTAAGTCAAGAAGATATTGTACTTCAGAAACTACAAGAGCACATCAAAAAGATGGGAGATCTAGAGCGACTTATCTCGAAGGTTGCCACTGGTAAGATCAATCCTAAAGAAGTAGTTCAATTAAAAAACTCTTTAGAAGCCATCGTTCCTGTGAAGCAATTGATTTCTCAAAGCAATAATGAAGCTTTGAAGTTGATTGCTGATCAGCTGCATCTCTGTGATTTATTACGTTCAAAAATCAAAGAGATGCTTAATGAAGATGCACCAGTACTTATTCCAAAAGGAAAAACTATTGCTGATGGCTATTCTGATGAGTTGGATGAGCTTCGCAGTTTAGCATTCTCAGGTAAAGATTACCTTAATAAAATGCTGGAACGTGAAACCAAAAGAACAGGTATCACTTCATTAAAAATAGCATCTAATAATGTCTTCGGATATTATATCGAAGTTCGAAATACCCATAAAGACAAGGTTCCTGAAGAATGGATTCGCAAACAGACCTTAGTGAATGCAGAGCGTTATATCACAGAAGAATTAAAGGAATACGAAGGTAAAATTTTAGGCGCAGAAGAACGAATTTTAAGTTTAGAGCAGCAATTATTCTCTCAACTGGTGGTTTGGATGCAAGAATATATTGCCCCTGTGCAAAACAATGCACATCAAATTGCTCAACTCGATTGTCTATGTGGTTTTACCCAACTGGCGAAAGAAAATAAGTATGTAGAACCCGTATTAAATGATTCAACCGAAATTGATATTCGCAACGGCAGACACCCCGTCATAGAGAAGCAATTACCTTTAGGAGAATCATATATCGCCAATGATGTCATCTTGAATCGAGATAATCAGCAAATTATCATGATCACCGGACCTAATATGAGCGGTAAATCTGCTATTTTACGCCAAACGGCTTTGATCGTTTTACTCGCACAAATGGGGAGCTTTGTTCCTGCAGCATCTGCCCAAATTGGATATGTAGATAAAATATTTACTAGAGTTGGGGCCAGCGATAACATATCTATGGGCGAATCTACCTTTATGGTAGAGATGAATGAAACGGCATCAATTCTAAATAATCTTTCAGAACGTAGTTTGGTGCTATTAGATGAGATCGGAAGGGGCACTAGTACCTACGACGGTATATCTATCGCTTGGGCCATCTCGGAGTATCTGCATGAGCACCCAGCAAGAGCAAAAACTTTGTTTGCTACCCATTACCATGAACTCAATGAGATGGCAGCAACCTTTGAGCGAATTAAAAACTTTAATGTTTCTGTCAAAGAATTGAAAGACAATGTGCTCTTCCTACGAAAACTAACTGAAGGTGGTAGCGAACATAGCTTCGGTATACATGTTGCAAAAATGGCAGGAATGCCCCAACCTGTAATTTCAAAGGCAAATAAGATCCTTAAGAAATTAGAAAAATCGCATTCTAATGAAGAACTTACGGATACACTCAATGCGGCCCAGAATGAGATGCAGCTTAGCTTTTTCAATTTAGATGACCCTTTATTAGAGCAAATTAAAGAGGAAATCACGCATTTAGATATCAACACACTGACACCAGTTGAGGCTTTAATGAAATTGAACGAAATTAAGCGATTACTTACCAAAAATAAGAAGGCAACGAGTTGAATTTAGACTTGTTTATTTTTAAAAGAAATTCCTTTGGTTTTTATATAATTGTATTAAATTTGCATCCGCATTGCTAAGTAATGCATGTTCTTTATAAGTTGAAATTGCCAAATGCGAAAGTAGCTCAGGGGTAGAGCATCACCTTGCCAAGGTGGAGGTCGAGGGTTCGAATCCCTTTTTTCGCTCAAAAACGCTGCATGTCAGCGTTTTTTTTGTCCACATCGTTACAAACGGTAGAGGAGCTCGAGTGGTGGAATTGGTAGACACGTTGGACTTAAAATCCAATGGACATTAGTCCGTATGGGTTCAAGTCCCATCTCGAGTACTTTAATCCCCTTTAAACATCTGTTTTTAGGGGATTTTTTATGTCTTGGAATTTTTTTTGTTGACCTATCATACTTTTCTTCTTCGTTAACCTTAATCAAATAATTTATTAGAAACGCTTAAATAAGGGAATAACGATTCCAAATATTTAACGCACAGCATAAACGAAAATAGATATCAATATTCTTTTAAATAAACGAAAAAAATCATTAGAACACCTTCTATCAAATTGATTCAATTGCGTTTATTTAACTCAATAGCGATATCTCGATAAAAAAAATGTGCGACTTATCGATAAGTTTTGCAATACAAAGATTTTTTAAATTCTGGTTATGCAATATCACTACCTTTCGACCTTCATCGACGAATTACATAGTTTAAAATTGAAGTTTTTTACCAAAATTTCATTGTGATTTGTGGAGAAATATTAATCATACTAATTCCCCCAAACTAAAACAAGACACAAAAATGATTGTGACTCAAAAAAAAATACTTGTTACTGGAGTAGCAGGATTCTTAGGCTCTAACTTACTGAGCAAACTTCTAAATGAAGGACACCAAGTTGTAGGTATTGATAATCTCTCTATGGGGAGCATGAAAAATATTGGAGATAACATTAATCACAAGAATTTTGATTTCGTAGAAAAGGATATTTTAGAGGAATCTACTATTAATGAATTAGATAGTGATTTTGACGTTATTATTCATTTAGCTGCTTTTAAAATTCCAAGATATGGCAATGCGGTAGCTACCTTGCAAATCAACTCAAAAGGCAGTGAAAATATGCTGGAATTTGCTAGAAGAAACAAAACCAAGTTTGTTTTGGCTTCTACCTCAGATGTTTACGGCATGAGCCCTGATATACCATTTAAAGAAGATGGTAATTTGGTATTAGGTGATTCCAAAGTGCCGCGCTGGGCATACGCTGTATCAAAATTGTTCGATGAGCATTTGGCATTAGCCTATATGGAAGATTACGATTTTCCCGTTGTAATGCTACGTTTCTTTGGATCATACGGCCCTCATCAACATTTATCATGGTGGGGCGGACCACAATCTGTATTCATTGATTGCATCCTTAATAATACAACCATTCCTATTCATGGAGATGGTCAACAAACCAGAACATTCACTTTTGTACAGGATACTGTGGCTGGTATATATGCTGCCGCTATGAAGCCAGAAGCCAACGGTGAAATTTTCAACATTGGTGCAAATGAAGAAATTACAATTCTTCAATTAGCAGAAATGCTAAACGAAATCGCAGATGAAACCGATAAAGCAGATATCAAACTTATTCCCTACGATGAAATATCAACGGGTAGAAAATACCAAGACGTAATGCGACGTGTTCCTGACACTTCTAAAGCAGAAAGAATATTGGGTGTTAAAGCAAAAACACTGATGAGAGAAGGGCTTCGCATCACTTATGAGTGGCAAAAAGAAGTAAGAAAAGCTGAAAAAGCAGAAGCTTTATGAAGATAGGGATCGTTGGGGGAGGATTTATGGGACTTGTATTAGCTCATGAAATCTCCAAAACAACTGCCCATGTTAAAGTATTTGAGGCTGATTCACAACTAGGCGGGTTAGCTACTCATTATGACTATGGCAGTTTTATTTGGGATAAATACTATCATGTGATTCTGCCCACGGACAATCATTTGGTAAGTTTAATTGAAGATCTTGGTCTAGAAAATAAACTACAATGGCGTAGGTCAATGACTGGTTATTACGTAAATAAAAAATTCTATCCCTTTAGTAGCTCTAAAGATTTCTTGCTCTTTCCTCCGCTGAACATTATTGATAAAATGAAACTAGCATTCACTATTTTCTATGGGTCAAAAATCAATGACAGGAAGAAACTTGAAAAAATCACAGTTAAAGATTGGCTCATTAAGTTAGGAGGACAAAGAACCTATGAAAAATTTTGGGCACCGTTATTAAAAGCAAAATTAGGAGAGAGCCATGACAGGGTTTCAGCTGTTTTTATTTGGACTTATATCAAGAGATTATTCCAAGCCAGAAGCTCTGCTGCTCAGAAAGAACATATGGGCTATATTGACGGGGGCTATAAAACCGTATTTGATCGACTTCAAGAATCATTAGCCAAAAGAGAATCAGAAGTACTTACGAAAACTTCAATTCAAGGTATTACCGCGAACACCAAAGGTGGCATTAACTTGGAATACCAAGGTAAAAGGGAACATTTTGACAAAGTAATATTTACAGGGCCCTTAAATGTTTTAGAAAAGGTAAGCTCCCCTAACTTGATTGATATTACAAACAACAAAGAAGATGTTGAGTATTTGGGGGTATTGTGTATGGTTTTAATTACTGAAGAGCCGATGACACCCTATTACGTTTTAAACCTTGCCGACAAAAAAGTTCCCTTTACTGGTGTTATTGGCATGAGTTCTTTAGTAGACGTTAAACAAACGGACGGAAAATATATAACCTACTTTCCTAAATATGTGACTGCGGATCATAGCTTCTGGTGTAAATCAGATGACGAGTTGAAAACAATTTTTTTAGAGGGTGTAAAACAGCTATACCCATCGTTTAATGAAACGCTAATTGTGTCATCGCACATGCACAAAGCTTTCAAGGTGCAGCCTTTACAAGTTTTGAATTATTCTGAGATTATTCCAAAAATGCGAACCAAAAATCCAGATTTCTTTGTGGTGAATACATCACAATTTGTGAACGATACGCTAAATAATAACTCCGTTGTAAACCATATCAAAGATTTCATGGTAGATTTTGAAAAAGAATTGAAATTTACAAGTGAAACCGTATAAAAAACGAATATGAGCAAACCATTTTTGAGTCTTTCTTTAGACATGGACAACCAATGGTCTTACATGAAAATTCATGGTGAAGAAGGTTGGGAAAGTTATCCGTCGTACTTAGATATTTTTGTTCCGCATGTATTGAAAATTTTAGATGAATTAGATCTAAAGATTACTTTTTTTATTGTTGGTCAAGATGCCGCCTTTGAAAGTAACCACCAATATCTCAAAGCTATAGCAGATGCTGGTCATGATATTGCAAATCATTCTTTCAAACATGAAACTTGGTTACACCTATACACCAAAGAAGAAATGAAGAACGAGATTGATACGGCTCATGATGTCATTGAAAATGTAACAGGAAAAGCTCCAAACGGTTTTCGCGGGCCGGGTTTTAGTTGGAGTAGTACATTATTAGAGGTTTTATCAGAAAAAGGGTATGCTTATGATGCTTCAACACTGCCAACAGTGATAGGTCCATTAGCGAGGCTATATTATTTTAGCACTTCAAACCTGTCAAAGGAGGAGAAAGAAGATCGAAAAGAAATTTTTGGTAAGTTTTCAGACGGTTTCAGAAAGCTAAAGCCCTATTATTGGAAGCTTAAAAAAGGAAAGAGATTATTAGAACTACCCGTCACTACCATGCCCGTTTTTAGAATACCGTTTCACTTGAGTTATCTATTGTATTTAAGTAACGTCTCTATACATTTAGCCATGTTGTATTTAAATATTGCTATTTTTCTTTGTAAAATTACACGAACAGAACCAAGCTTTTTACTACATCCACTAGATATAATTGGTGGTGACCAAATTAAAAGTTTAGCATTTTTTCCTGGAATGAATATTAGCAGTGATCGCAAAGTTTTCATTTTTAAAAAGGTGATGAAAAAATTAAGTAAACATTACGACTTGGTTGATATGAAAACGCATGTCGATGCCATAACGGCTCAAAAGAATTTGAAAACCGTACCAATGCCAGAAATAGTTTCTTAAAATTTCGTAGTTATCTTAACTGATGAAATAGACTCTTGAATGCCAAGCAAAATGATATCAACAAATAATAATACTCAGATAAAGCCATTAGTTAGTATCATCATTCCTGCTTTTAACGAAGAAGCAATTATTGAAACGAACATCGCCTTGCTATATGACTATCTTAAAAGCTTAGAACATTCCTATCAATGGGAGATTTTAATAGTTAATGATGGCAGTTCTGATAAAACACCCCAACTTGCTGATGCTTTAGCTGAAAAACATGATGATCTAAGGGTCATTCATCACATCACCAACAGAAACTTAGGTACCGCAATGCGTACTGGTTTTCAAAATACCAAAGGTGATTTTGTAATCGTATTAGATATTGATTTGAGTTATGCACCTGAACATATTGGCAGGCTGCTCGACAAAGCACATGAATGTGATGCTGATATGGTTATTGCTTCTCCTTACATGAAAGGAGGTAAAAATACCGCAGTACCCAGATTACGTTTAGCCCTTAGCAAGACTGTGAATTATATGATGCGAAAAGCTTCTGGCTTGAATATATATACGTTTACAGGCATGGTTCGTGCTTATAAAGGTAGTTTTATTCGATCTGTAAACACGAAGTCAAGCACTTTTGATATTATGTCTGAGTTGGTTTTTAAGGCCTATATTTTAAGGGCTAGAGTGGTAGAAATTCCAGCGCATCTTGATTGGTCGGCACAACGTGAATTAGGAAAAGTAAGAACCTCTGGAGTACGCATTGTCAAAGGCATATTCAATGGTCTGGTCAACAGCTTTATTTTTCGGCCATATATCTTTTTCTGGCTGCTTGGCTTAGGTATTTTTTTAATATCGCTATACATCATCATTTGGATCTTCGTAAATACATATCTACAATATCCACTTACTGCTGAGTTAGCGCAAGGGTTCGAAAATCGATTTTCGCTAGCTGTATCCGCTGTATATGAGCAACGACCATATTCTTTCGTGGTTGGTGGTGTATCGCTTATCGTCTCCATTCAAATAATGGGTATGGGCTTTCTATCACTACAAAAGAAAAGGTATTTTGATGAGTTGTTTCATTTGAATTCTAGAATTTTAAAATCTCAAAACAAATCTTAGAAATTACAACTATTGACATATGCTTTTTAAATCCGTAGGTAAAATCATTGCTCCGTTTGTACCCTTATTAGTTCTATATCTCATCATGATTATTTGCTTTGCGCCAGACGGTCTTGTTGCCGATGAAGGAAGGTATATTGCTTATGCTGAAAATTTAGTTAATGGTTATTATACTGATAGTGTAAATCCTTCTCTAAGAAATGGGCCCGGATATCCTTTCGCCATATATTTACCAGTTCTATTTCAGGCAGCTCATATCTTTTTGAGATTACTTAATCTTCTATTCATCACAATAGCCTTGGTATATTTTTTCAAAATGCTATGCTTTTATGTAACTAAAAGACAAGCGCTTGTCATCTGCTACATATTTGGCCTGTACCCCCCTTTGGTTCGGGGAATTACTGGAATACTCTCAGAAACATTTGCAATATTGCTGATATGTGGATTTGTATTCTATTTCATAAAAGTTTTCAATTCTTCTGAAAAGACAAAAAAAATATCGCTTTAGCCAGTCTATTTTTAGGAGGATTAGCTTTAACAAAATTCATATTCGGTTATGTTATTCTCTCATTGCTTTTAGGCTCTTTACTTGTTTTAATTTTTAATCGATCAAGAAAAGTAAAATTAGGCACACTCACACTCTTTTTCGGTTTTGTACTTTGCCTACCGTATTTAGCATACACCTATTCGGTGACAGGTAAAACATTTTTATGGGGAACACAAGGTGGTGAAATGCTGTATTGGCGATCTACCCCTTTTGAAAATGAATATGGTGATTGGATTAGTCCAGATGTGATTTTAGGTAATATTCCTTCAAAGTATTGCGATATTGAAACATTAAGACTAAACCATGGTGATTTTATAAAAGAAGTGAGTCAGCATTCAGCTCTTGAACAAGACGAATTGTATAAGGCAAAAGCTATAGAAAATATTAAAAATCATCCTACTAAATACCTAAAGAATACGCTAGCAAGCGGTTTTAGGTTATTTTATAATTATCCCTTCACCTATATACCACTAAAAACTTCAAATTACTTTTATTTAATTCCCAATACATTTTTAATTGTATTTTTAATTATAAGTTTATCCATGGGTATCTATAAAATTAGAGTACTCAAATATGAGATTATATTTTTAAGTATCTTTTCTATAGTTTTCATTGGCGGACTTATCTTACTAGATGGAAGAGTGAGACATTTACTACCTATCATTCCAGTTCTTTTAATCTTGATTGTTCGAATATTAAATCGATTTATTCAAATAAATTTGAGACAACATCAACAATTGGACAGTAAATTTTGAATTGAAAAACCTGACTTAGCTTGAGCCTGAGGGGTTCATATAATTCAAGGTCAAAAAATCAATAAGGTAAAACAAAGTAAAATTTACCTCGGTGCGACCGTCGAATAGGAATTGGAGCCATATCCTGAATCACCAGGTTTTCTAGTAATTATTCTCAACGCACCCATATTTGTCTCTAGCGATGTAACGCCGTTAGAGGCAGAATTCTGCACTCCAGATGCACTTCGCCAACCACCTTTATAAATTCCAAACTTAGAATTACCCCCTACCCCACTTGAGTTACGGGTTGTTCTTGTCTGTATATCTAAGGTTTTAGTTCCGTTTAACCAAACTTGTAATAAACCCGTGTTATCATCCCCCCAAATTATATGAAGCACTATATCTACCGAAGCACCTGCGGTCGGCACGACATTTGTTGAATATATCACATTATCGGCGTGATTCTCCTGCGATGAATTAACTATTACCAGTTCGCCCATTTGATATGGGCTTCCTGGGCGACCATCAATTTGTAAAGAAATTAAGGGGTTGACACCTGATGTTCCTTCATGTGCCTGATAAAAAATCCAATTACCAGTTGGATCAACTTTATAGTTATTACCAAAACCATAACTAAACCCAATCCACTCTTCAGTTCCTGAAGGGTGATCAACGTTCCATGGCATTGTTCTGATTTCAGAACGTAAGTTATAGCTATTACTACACCAGTTGGACGGCGACGGGCTTGTAGGATTTACTGTAAACTTTAATCTATCACCTTGTCGTACGACTTGATTTGCACTACACTCAACATTCAGCGCTAATTGACCATTACTGAAACCTTCGCCTCCAGAAGAAATACTATTTGGAATACTCATGTCACCCCAACACCAAGTTTTCAATCCTGATTCGTTAGCAAAACCACCATTAGTGACGCATGAATTATCGACAACTACCACTTCTTCCTCCACAGTAATGGTGACGCCTGCAAAATTAGTGAGGCCTTGCGCATCTGTTACAAAGAGATCAACATAATAGGTACCGGGAGTGTTGAAAGTATGACTGGGGTTCACCTCGGTAGAACTAGAACCATCTTTAAATTCCCAACGATAACTAGTAATTCCATTATCGTCGGAAGAATTACTACCTGTAAAATTTACTAACAACGGAGCGGGGCCAGAAGTAATATTGGCCGAAGCTATTGCAACAGGAGCATTATTGATTGGTGCACTTACAGTAATGACAACGGTATCGGTATGACTTAAACCTTTTGAATCTGTCACGGTCAACTCTACAGAGTAGGTTCCTGCATTTTGAAAAGTATGGGTAGTGTTAGCATTGCCTGCGGTAGCACCATCTTTAAAGTTCCAAGCATAGGTAGAAATGCCCTCATCATCTGATGATTTATCACCGCTAAAATTGACTTCAAGGGGGGCTACACCACTAATCATAGATGCCTCTGCAATGGCAATTGGCGCTTTATTTTGGTCTTCCTCTGGCCCTGCGGTATTTTCTTCTTCACTAGTTTCCTCCTCCGTGGTTTCTTCTTCACTAGTTTCCTCCTCCGTGGTTTCTTCCTCCGTGGTTTCTTCCTCGGTAGTTTCTTCTGGGGTGGTTTCTTCCGTTGTTTCTTCTGGCATCGGATCGACACTCTCTTCATCTAGATTTTGAACAATTTCAATTTCAAGAATTTTAGCATTCACCGGAGCTTCGTAAGAAACTACTAGCCGTGGACCAAAATCGGTTGTATTTTCTTTTGAGGCAAAAGCTAAATCATCACCATTTTTATGATCTAACACCAAGGTTGATGGTTCTGGATTTATTTGCGAGTTATCAAGCGTTATACGCACCTTATTATCTACAAAAAATTCATTTGCAATACTGCCTAATAAGACTTCAGCTTCTGGTGCTGTTTTGCTCGTCAAAGTATTTTCCGTCCATTCGTTAGACTTCCCTTTAAAAACCTGAATGGTACCGCTACCATCATCAGTATTGATAACAAACTCTAAGTCAACTGCTGTGATTTTGCCACCAATCGAATCAATTGCACTTAAATCAAACATAAGATAACTGGTTCGATTGTTTTCTTCGAGCCGAATAATCGTTTGATCATAGCCCTGCCCATTTTGCAAATAAGCATCTTGTATGGAAGGAAAAACCGTTAATCTAGACTCCATTTCGAGAGGCTCACCTAAAAGATCATCTTCAATTGACACATTGTCTTCTGGTGTAGAGTTCGTTGTAGCACTTGAATCATTTGAGACATTGTTTAAAATAATTTCTTTTTCAAGAATCACAGCATCACGCAAAGCATCAACATCTTTACTACAGGATACGACCAACAAAAAGGTTAAACAAATAAAACAGAGTGTTGTAAAAAGTAGGCGAGTAAAACTGATTGTCATTTTCTGAAAATTTGGGGTTTTCAATAGCTATAAAAGCATATGTTATGAAATACGGAAGTCTATTGCGCTTAGCCGACGAAAAGACCAAATATTCGATGTAATGCACAAAATTTTAACTTTTTATAATAATAATACGCTCAAAATCAATCTTTAGTATGATTAGGTCCATTTATTTCTATTGTTTTAAAAGAGCCGCGCCTACATCAGATTCACCTGTTTAATTCTTAATACAATTGTTATCCTTACTACAAGTCTTAAGTACCACATAATATACATCCGTACTGATTCAAGAACTTCGTCTGTTATTTTGACCTTTTTAAAGATTTTTGCTGAAGTTGCTGATTTAAATTTGAATATTTGCCTAAAATTGAATCACCAACCTTAAGAAGTATGAAAAAGTGTCTCATTACTGGAATAACAGGTCAAGATGGCGCCTATCTGGCCGAATTTTTATTGAAGAAAAATTATATAGTTCACGGTTTAAAAAGAAGGTCCTCTCTTTTTAATACCGATCGTATTGATCATTTATACCAAGACCCACATGTCGAAAATCGCAATCTGCATTTGCATTATGGTGATATGACCGATAGTACCAATCTTATTCGATTGATACAAGAGATTCAACCAGATGAAATCTACAATCTTGCTGCAATGAGTCACGTTGCAGTTTCTTTTGAAACACCAGAATATACAGCTAATGCTGACGGAATTGGAACCTTACGAATATTAGATGCAGTTCGCCTTTTAGGCCTAGAAAAGAAAACGAGAATTTATCAAGCTTCAACTTCTGAGTTATATGGCAAGGTACAAGAAGTACCACAATCAGAAACTACTCCTTTTTATCCTCGTAGCCCTTACGCTGTAGCAAAAATGTATGCCTACTGGATCACCGTGAACTATCGTGAAGCTTATGATATGTATGCCTGTAATGGTATATTATTTAATCATGAATCTCCAATTCGAGGAGAAACCTTTGTAACCAGAAAAATTACAAGAGCAACATCAAGAATTGCGCTTGGTCTTCAAGATAAAGTCTACTTAGGTAATTTAGATGCAAAACGAGATTGGGGTCATGCGAAAGATTATGTTCGTATGATGTGGATGATTTTACAAGCTGACCAACCCGAAGATTGGGTAATTGCGACGGGCAAAACGACAACGGTTCGTGATTTTGTTCGCATGAGTTTTGCAGAAGTAGGTGTCACACTTGAATTTAAAGGTGACGGTGTCGATGAAATAGCAGTCGTTAAAACATGCACTAACCCTGCTTATCAATTAGAAATCGGAAAAGAGGTGGTAGCTGTAGACCCCAGATACTTCAGACCTACAGAAGTAGACTTACTAATTGGTGACCCTACCAAGGCCAATACGAAATTGGGTTGGACTCCAGAATATGATTTGAAAGCTTTAGTCAATGATATGATGCAAAGCGATCTTAAGTTGATGAAAAAAGACACCTATTTAAAAGAGGGTGGTTACCGCACTATGAATTA
>CALHCJ010000204.1 GCA_937936275.1 uncultured Flavobacteriaceae bacterium | reverse complement strand
TGATACGCTAACATATACTATTGATCCTAAGGATGCCAAAGATTTTGATGATGCTCTTTCTTTTAAAGTATTAGAAAATGGTAATTATGAAATTGGAATTCATATTGCTGATGTTTCTCATTATCTACAAGAAGATACAGTCTTAGATGATGAAGCTTACAAAAGAGCAACCTCTGTGTATTTGGTCGATCGGGTGGTACCTATGCTTCCTGAAGTTTTATCAAACAATGCGTGTTCATTGCGACCTAATGAAGAAAAGTACACCTTTTCAGCTATTTTTGAATTGGATGATAATGCAAGTGTTAAAAAAGAATGGTTTGGGCGTACAGTAATCAATTCTAACGAGCGGTTCGCTTACGAAGAGGCACAATATATCATCGAGAATAAGAATGGTAGCATACCCTCTGATATTTCTATCAGAGGTGCGGCATACTCGGTTCAGCCAGATGTTGTAAACGCAACTTTAACGCTTGATCGATTGGCAAAAATTATGCGTGCTGCACGAATGCAAGAAGGAGCACTTTCCTTTGATAAAGTAGAAGTTCGATTTAATTTAAATGAAAAAGCAGAACCTACTAGTGTTTATTTTAAAGAATCAAAGGATGCGAATAAACTGATTGAAGAGTTCATGTTATTAGCGAATCGAAAAGTAGCTCGTTTTATAGGAAAACAGAAACCTACGAAGCCTTTTATTTATCGAGTTCATGATAACCCAAATGAAGATAAATTAATAGCTCTTAATAGCATCGTTTCTCGTTTCGGACATAGATTAGACTTTAAAGACAAAAAGTCCATCAGTGCCTCTTTAAATAAGCTTCTGGCGGACGTAAAAGGTAAAAAAGAACAGAATTTAGTAGACACACTTGCCATACGTAGTATGAGTAAAGCAATTTATACCACTGATAATATTGGTCACTATGGCTTAGCTTTTGATTATTATTCACACTTTACTTCTCCCATTCGACGTTATCCTGATGTAATGGTGCATCGATTATTACAACATTATTTAGATGGCGGTGCTGCTGTAAAAGCTGAAATCTATGAGGAAAAATGTAAGCACTCCTCAGATATGGAGTATTTAGCTTCTAGTGCTGAACGTGATTCAATAAAATACATGCAGATTAAATTTATGCAAGATCATCAAGATCAAGAATTTGTGGGTGTAATTTCAGGTGTTACAGAATGGGGCATTTATGTAGAGATTATAGAAAATAAATGTGAAGGCATGGTGCGTATTCGTGACATCAAAGGGGATTATTATATCTTTGATGAGAAGGAATATGCTATCATAGGTGAAAAAACTAAGAAAACATATACTTTAGGAGATGAAGTAGTTGTTATGGTAAAAAATACGGATTTGGTAAAACGTCACCTTGATTTCGCATTAATTGGAAAGCATGAATAAAACAATTCTAGTATGGAATTTGTTTAAGGTACGCTGTACAACCTAAAAATCATGTAATGAAACAAATGATAGTACTTATAGTATCGTTTTTTGCACTACTTACCTCGCAAGCGCAAGAGGAAAATATCACGAAAGATTTACAGTCTTTTACAGAGGTAAAAGGTTTTGATGGAATTTCAATTAATTTGATCAAATCTGATGTGAATAAGGCAGTAATTTCTGGAGAAAACAAAAACAAGGTAGCTATTGTAAATAAGGATGGCATCTTAAAATTACGCATGCAGATCGACAAGATTTTTAGCGGCTATCGCACTTTTGTAGATTTATATTATACCGAAAATTTAATTATTATCGACGTAAATGAAGATGCGAGGATTTCTTCCAAAGAAATCATGAAACAAGATGTGTTAGAGTTGAAAGCACAAGAAGGTGGTGAACTAGATATTAATGCGCAGGTAGAACAATTATTAATAAAAACAGTAACAGGTGGTGTTATTAAAACCACGGGTACATCAGATTTACAAGACGTTGCAATTAATACAGGAGGTGTTTATGAAGGTAAGAATCTTAAAACGAAATTTTCTACAGTAAATGTAAATGCAGGTTCTAGAGCAGAGATTTATGCCATGGACTATGTTAAAGCCACTGTCAAGGCAGGAGGAGAAGTTCTTGTATATGGTGACCCAACAAAAATGGAGGAGAAAACAGTGTTCGGTGGAAAAGTAACAAGAATGCAGTAAAAAACATGTTAGAAGACGTACAGGCGGCAATTCCACTAGGCTTTTTCTTGAGTTTTATGATTGGGCCTGTTTTTTTTGTGCTTTTAGAAACAAGTGCACTAAAAGGTTTTCGAGCAGCTATTTCATTTGACTTAGGCGTGGTTATCGCCGATATTTTATTCATTACTGTTGCTTATTTCAGTAGTTTTCAACTTTTAGAAAATCTTAGTAATCAGCCTGGACTTTATGTTTTTGGGGGCGTTATTCTTTTGGTGTATGGCATTACAACAATTGTTAAGAAAGAAGCAAAGAAAAAAGAAATAAATAGACCCAATGTTAAAGTCAATAAAGGTTATCTAGGTCTGTTTATCAAAGGATTTTTACTAAACTTTATCAACATTGGAGTTTTGGTCTTCTGGTTGGGTATTATTATAGTGGTGGGACCTAGCGTTGACAATGATCCGAAACGTATTGTAGTATTCTTTGGAACTATGGTGACTGCGTATTTTATTACTGATGTTTTTAAAATATTATTAGCAAAACAACTGAAACGAAAGTTAACACCAAAAAGAATTCATTTAATTAAAAAAGGTTTGGGGGTGATCTTAATTATTTGTGGACTAGTTTTAATTACCAAAGGATTTCTACCCAAGGATCAATTCAATATTGAAAAAGGCTTGGAAGAGATTGAACGTATTCGAGAATAAAAAAGACCTCATATTACTATGAAGTCTTTTTTGAGGCATCGAGCGGATTCGAACCGCTGTACAAGCTTTTGCAGAGCTGCGCCTAGCCACTCGGCCACGATGCCCTAATGTGCGTGCAAAGTTAATCCGTTTTTGATTATAGGAAAATTTAAGACCTTCTTTTTTCTTTCAATACTACAGTCACCATTTCAACATCACCCCCAATCGGTGGGTTTATTTTAGAAACAGATACTTCAGCGCTTTTTACAATAGGAGACTCTGAAAAAATCCGATTTAAGATTCGTTTTCCTACATGTTCTAAAAGTTTAGAAGCAATACTCATTTCTTTAATAACAATAGCGTTGATATGAACATAATCTATCGTGTCTGCTAAATTATCAGACGAAGATGCTTTTGAAAGATTGGTTTTCACCGATACGTTGACCAGATAATCACTACCGATAGCGGTTTCTTCAGCTAAACAGCCATGATATGCGTATACCCGTATATTTTCGACTTTAATTTTACCCAAAACAAATAGTTTTGGCAAACTTAAATCAATCTTGTCAAAATCTAAAGTTTATGAATTACAAGTCGTGAGTTTAGTAGTTGTGAAATTCTTAATATGATTAATAAGTGCACCTACAATTACTAACACCCTGAAAGAGATCTACACCCAAAGTGACAACATGGGTTCCTGTACTGTATCCTAAAATTTCATTTAAAATTACCTGATAGGAGTATCCAAAATAGAAATTACTTTTTTTCAGACCTACAATCGGTGCCACATATAGTGGATTACCAATTTGGTCATTCAAGAATCTGTAAGTAACACCAGCATAGTAGTAATCTTCGAAATCATACCATCTAAATTTTGCATTTAAATCGGTAACAGATCTACCATCACTTTCGAAGTATTGAAAGAAAACAGAAGGTTCGATTTCGAAATCACTGTTCTTGTTTTTCTTGTACCGATACCCAGTATACAAATAGTAGTTACGAAGTGTATTTGGTTCAAATACAGGATTAAATTTTGTTAAATCTTTATTGATGAGGTTAGAAGCATTTGCGCTGATATAAAACTTATCCCAACGGTACAAAACACCAACATCAAAGTTGTGATTCGTTGTTGCTCTATCATCAGTAACACTAGGATCTAATGCATCAAAATTCTGAATATCAATTCTAAACTGATTGAAATTGTAAGATAAACCGAAAGATAAAAACTTATCATCATAACGATCAATAGTTAAGTGGTGGGCAAAAGAAAGACGAGCACCTCGTTGTTTGGTTTCTCCATTACTATCATTGTAAAGCAACATACCTAAACCCGATTGTTCACCAATTCGAGCGTCTGCGGCTAGAGATTGTGTATCAGGTGCATCTTTAATACCTACCCATTGCGTTAATCCGTTAATCCGAATTTTAACATGATCACCAATACCCGCATAGGTTGGAGACATTACAAAAGGGTTATCAGCAAGGTACTGCGATAGCTGTGGAATTGTAAGTTCCTGACTTTTTGCAGCGAAAACCGATAAAAGTAACAGTAAGATGACTATTTTGTTGCGCATGGTTGTTCTAGGTTAAGCATTATCGATATAGGGTAAAGTGTCCTACAAATTCTCTTTCGTCTCTTTCTCCTCTAAGCTTTATCACGTACCAGTAATCGCCGGTAGGTAACTCGCTCTTCTTGTAAAGACCATCCCATCCTGGGCTGTTCAGGGTTAATCTGTAAAGCTCTCTACCATAACGATCAAAAATGATAGTTAGTATTTCTGGGAAAGCTTCTTGGTTACGTGGCATCCAAACATCATTTTGACCATCGCCATCTGGGGTAAAAAAGTTTGGAATTTCAATATCTATAAACTCCATAAAGATATTAGCCTGAACCTGACATCCATTTTCGTCGATGACCGTAACCACATAAGTGTCAGTTCGATTGATAATAAATACATTATCAGCCCCATTATCATAATCTCCAAATAGGAATGTATAGTTTTCTTTGCCACCACCTGCAGTCGCTGTGATTTGATTAATACCAGTTTGTTCGAGAGACAAGGTTAGTGGTTCAAAGTTTTCGATTTCGAAATCAATTGTTCGAATACACCCATTTGCATGCGCAATGGTAATATAATGTGAACCAGGTGCTGTGTTTCTGAAATCGGGGTTTAACTGCAAATCAGCAGGATCGATTGAATCTAAAGCGTACAAAACGTCACCAATAACTGTTGGGTCTTCTAATGTAATATTTACATAATTTGTTGGCGTGTCACCAGTACATTCATAAATAGGCTCAACAGTTGCGTTCAAATTGGCACCGACATTTACGGTCACTGCGGTGTCAGCCTCACAGCCGTTTGCGTCACGTACGAATATAATGTACGCACCACCAGCCAACCCAGTAAATGAATCTCTGTCCTGAACAAAGTTGGAATCACCGCTCAATCTTGTGCTGTATGGTGCAGTACCGCCTTCAATAGTTAGGGTTATAGTTCCATCTTCGTCTCCAAAACAAACTTCAGGAGTGGCGGTAGCAGCAACAGTTAACAGTTCTGGCTCGGTGATCGTATACTGAAGTTCAATGAAGCATCCATTTTGATCTTGTGCGATTACCGTATAATCTCCAGGCGCTAA
>CALHCJ010000203.1 GCA_937936275.1 uncultured Flavobacteriaceae bacterium | reverse complement strand
AGTGCAATATTCAAACTTTGGAACATAAGTTCTCCAGCCGTGAGAAACTTCAGCATTTTTCAAGGCTTTTCGTATACCAGAATTAGCAGAAACGCCTCCACCGATAGCAACTTGACTGATCCCAGTTTGTTTTACAGCTTTCTTAAGCTTATCCATTAAAATTTCAACAATAGTACATTGAATCGATGCACAAATATCATTTAAATTTTCATGAATAAAGTCTGGATTTTTCTTGATCTCTTTTTGGATAAAATATAAGATTGCAGTTTTAAGTCCGCTGAAACTGAAGTTCAATCCGTTTACCTTTGGTTTTGTAAAAGGGAAGCTTTTTGGATTTCCCAATTGTGCATTTTTGTCTATTAATGGACCCCCTGGGTAGGGCAATCCTAATAATTTTGCACTTTTGTCAAAAGCTTCACCAACAGCATCATCCAAAGATTCCCCTAAAATTTCCATATCAAAATAATCTTTAACAAGAACGATTTGAGTATGTCCTCCACTTATAGTCATACCCAAGAAAGGAAATTCAGGAATTTCAGTTGCTTCATCCTCGATAAAATGAGCTAGAATATGAGCTTGCATATGGTTGACCTCGATCAAAGGGATTTGCAATCCTAGCGATAAAGACTTGGCAAATGAAGTACCAACAAGTAAAGATCCCATTAGTCCAGGTCCGCGTGTAAAAGCTATGGCTGATAACTGTTTTTTATCGATATTTGCTTTCGATAATGCCTGATGAACAACTGGAACGATATTTTGCTGATGCGCCCTTGAGGCAAGTTCAGGAACAACCCCACCATATTCTTCGTGTATTTTCTGTGTTGCAACTACATTGCTGAGCACTTTTCTATTCGATAAGACCGCTGCCGAGGTGTCATCACAAGAAGATTCAATCGCTAGAATAAATATAGTTGAGTCGCTCAAAAGGTTTGGAATAAAAATTGGAGTACAAAGGTAAAACATAAAGCCCTATCCGAAAACTAAGAAAAATATTGCTCCGAATTGTATTGGTGTTTTTGCTGATATGTGTATTGGGCACCATAATTCTTTCTCTACCACCAGTTCAAACACGCTTTGCTAAGTTTGCCACAAAAAAAATTAACGATACTTACGGGACTAATATCAATATAGAAAAACTTAAGTTTTCTCTGATTACCTGGGATACTAATCTTGAAGGAATTTATATTGAAGATTATGAAAAAGACACCCTGTTTTATATTAATGATCTAACTACATCAATCTTAAATCTAAAAAACTTAGCAAGTAGTAAACTTGAATTTGGCGATATAGCTATTGATAAACTTGATTTCAAGCTAAAAACATATAAAGACTCGGTTGGTACGAATTTAGAGGTGTTTATAGACAAGTTAGATGATGGTAAACCAAGAAAACCAGGTACGCCACCATTCTTTTTTTCATCTTCCAATGTTGAAATTACAAATAGTACATTTAAGCTTATTGATGAAAATCGTGAAACTGAGGAAATGCTCAATTTCAGGGGTTTAAATATTTCGGCTAGAGATTTTCAAATTTTAGGTCCTGAGGTAACTACGGGTATTGAGGCTATGTCTTTTGATAGTCAAAGAGGTATACATGTTGATAAACTCAAAACAGACTTTAAATACACGAAACAACAAATGCGTTTCGACTCTTTAAATATTGTCACCCCCGAATCTGAACTTATTGGCAACCTTGTTTTTAACTATGAAAGAAAAGATTTTAAGGAATTTTTAGACAAAGTTAAGGTAGTAGCGGCGTTCGATGAATCAACGGTAGCTTTTGATGAAATTAATTTACTTTATGATCAGTTTGGCAAGGGAAAAAAAGTACTTTTTTCCTCAAATATCAACGGAGTTTTGAACGATTTAAATGCGGAAAAATTATTTGTATTGTCTGATAATACAGGTATTCGAGGAGATTTCAACTTTAAAAATCTGTTTAGCAAATCAGAGCCTTTTTCGATGGATGCCAAAATGAAAAATGTAACCTCAAGCTATTATGAGTTACGTTCATTAATGCCAAATATCTTGGGGAAGCTACCAACAACTTTTAAAAAATTAGGACAGTTTACGGTGCGTGGAGATGCTGTAGTCACCGAAACCTCAATACAGGCAAAAGTAAATTTGAATACCGCAGTAGGAAGCAGCTATGTAGACGCTGAGCTTACTAATATTGATAATATAGACAATGCTAAGTACAAGGGTTTTATTTCGCTTATCGATTTTGATTTAGGAGATTTTGCGGATAACAAAAACTTAGGTAAAACGACACTAGATTTCAATGTGGAGGGTCAAGGTTTTTTACAAGAAAACCTAAATACGGAAGTCATCGGACAGATTTACACGGTAGATTTCAACAGCTATACCTATCAAAATATAAAAGTATCTGGTGTCTTAAAAGACCAGCTATTTGATGGTTCTTTACTTGTCGATGACGACAATTTAAAGTTCAACTTCAAGGGTTTGGCTGAGTTTGGTTCAACGCGCAATAACTTCAATTTCATTGCAAATGTTGATTATGCCGACCTTAAAAAGTTAAATTTCATCAATGATAGCATTTCGATTTTCAAAGGAAATGTAAATATGGATATTTCTGGGAATACCTTAGACAATATCGTTGGTGACATAAAGTTTACAAAAACTAATTTTCAAAATAAAAACGACACTTATTATTTCGAAGATTTTAAGGTGTCCTCAACTTTTAGTGATGACTCGTTACGAACGATAGATATAAATTCTACCGATATCATTACTGGATATTTGAGGGGTAATTTTAAAGTTGAAGAATTAGGCCGGTTGCTACAAAATTCGCTAGGTTCTGTATATACCAACTATCGCCCCTTTGAAATTTCAGAAGGTCAAACCTTGGCTTTTAATTTTAAAATTTACAATAAAATTGTCGATGTTTTTTTTCCTGAAGTAAAATTCGATCCAAATACATTTATTCGAGGAAATATTGTTGCAGATGAGGGTGATTTTAAGCTGAGCTTTAAATCGCCAAGTATTTCAGCATTTGGTACTGAAGCAGACAATATTGAGTTGAAAATCGATAACAAGAACCCGCTTTTTAACACCTTCGTTTCAGTAGGAGATTTATCAAACTCTTATTACGATGTTAAAGATTTTAACTTAATAAATACCACCTTAAAGGATACTCTTTTCTTTCGTACTGAATTTAAGGGTGGTAGTGAATACAATGATAGTTATAACCTCAATTTCTATCACACCTTTAACCAAGAAAATAAATCTGTCATTGGCTTGAAGACATCAGATGTAAGTTTTAAAGGCAATACATGGATTTTAAATAAGGAAGGAGATTCTAAGAACAAAGTAATTGTCAATAGAACGCTAGATAGTATTTCTATTGAGGAAATTGTAATGAATAACAGCGCTCAAGAGCAAATACGATTGCGGGGACAGTTGGCAGATTCTACTTTTAAAGATTTACAACTTCAATTCAAAATTGTTTCCTTAGATAAAATTGCACCAGTAATTGATAGTCTCAACTTAGAAGGGGAGGTCAACGGTACGCTGAATGTTTTTCAAAAAGATGGCATCTATCTGCCCTCCTCAAATCTCGGTATAGACGATTTTTCAATCAATGGAATTCGGATGGGTGATTTGACCATGGGTATTGTTGGTAACAAAGATTTGACTGACTTTGTAGTAAACACTCAAATAACAGATAATGGTATTGAAAAATTGGGAGTCGTAGGTAATATTTTGAACCAAGGTGAAATGCCCCAAGCCGAATTGTTGGCCAATGTCAGAAATTTTGATTTAGAACCCTTCAGTCCTTTAGGTGAAGGTGTTATAGATCATATTCGGGGCTATGTTAATGGTAGCGCTCGTATTAGCGGAGATGTTGACAACCCTTCAATTAACGGGTTACTCACATTAGATGACGCAGGCATTGGTGTGCCGTACTTGAACGTAGATTATAGCTTCGCACCCAATTCAAGAGTACGACTTACTGAACAAACCTTTGATTTCGAAGAAATAGCGTTAACAGATGTTGCCGAAAAAACAAAAGCTACCATAGATGGTACGATTAAACATTCTTACTTCAAAGATTGGGTTTTAGATTTAAATGTAGATACCAATAATGATCGATTACTCATCTTAGATACAAAGTATGATGAAGAAGAACTCTACTATGGAAGGGGGTTCTTAACTGGTACCGGTAGAATTTTTGGTTCGACAAAAGCCCTTACTATAAAAGTTGAAGGTAGCACAGCGAGAGGCACCTCTATCAATATTCCCTTGAGTGATGTCGCTTCGGTGGGGGATTACTCTTTCATAAATTTTATTGATAAAAATAGTATTCAAACCATTGAAGAGCAAAGAGTTTTGAATGATGTAGAAGGCTTAGAATTAGAGTTTGACTTAGATGTTACGCCTGAAGCCGAAGTTAAAATTGTTACGGATACAAAAACGGGAAGCACCCTTAGCGGTACTGGGGCGGGTATTATCTTAATGCGTATTAATACAAGAGGAAAATTTCACATGTTTGGGGATTTTGTTGTGGTTACGGGGCAGTATAATTATAGGTATGGGGGAATTATCGACAAGACATTTGATGTACGCCCTGGGGGCACTATAATTTGGCAGCAAGACCCCCTTGGAGCCATATTAAATATGGAGGCGGTTTATAACTTAAATGCTAATCCCGCTCCTTTATTAGATAATCAAGGTTATTCTAGAAGTATATCGACTGATGTGGTGATTGGTTTGACGGGCGAACTTGAAAGCCCGAATATTGATTTTGAGATTGAGTTTCCGGGTACAAATTCGATTATACAATCCGAATTGGAATATCGACTGCAAGACCCTACGGTAGAAGAAAATAATGCGATATTCTTATTAGCTCAAGGTTCATTCGTTAACGATCAAAACGGAATCAATGAACAAGCAATCACAGGAACACTTACCCAATCTGTTACGAGTATGTTGAATCAATTACTAAGTTCCAATGATGATAAAATTAAGTTAGGTGTAGATTACCAACAGGGCTACCGAAGTGCGGCTATAGAAACTGATAGTAGATTTGGTGTCACAGTCTCTACTCAAATTAGTGATCGTATTTTATTTAATGGTAAAGTGGGTGTTCCTGTTGGTGGTGCAACAGAAACTATTGTTGCTGGTGACTTTGAAATTCAACTACTATTGAATGAAGAGGGTACGTTAAGTGCGAAATTTTTTAGTAGAGAAAGTGAGATACAAGAATATTTAGCAGATAGAGTAGGTTCGACTCAAGGAGCCGGACTTTCCTATGAAGTAGACTTTGATAGTTTCAAAGAACTTTGGCGGAAAGTGTTTCGAAGAAAGAAAAAAGAGGAGAAACCGGTAAAAGCTGAAATTCGTTCTACTGCGTTAATGGGTAACGATAGTCTAATTCGGTTCTATCCAAAGGCAAAAGAATTGGAATGATTTTTTCGCTGTAATTTAATTTACGGGGATAATTTGTAATCAAAAAGTGTTATCGAGCACACGAAAACGTTTTAGTTGGTTATATCTTTGTAAATAAGCTTTATAACAGTTCGTAAATAAAAATAAGTTTGCTACTTTCGCTAGCTTAATTTTTCCAAATGAATACAACAATTAATAAAATAGGTGTTTTTACCTCGGGAGGAGATTCCCCAGGTATGAATGCAGCTATTCGAGCTGTTGTTCGTACTTGTGCTTATTTGAAAATTGACTGCGTTGGTATCTATAGAGGATATCAGGGTATGATTGAAGGAGATTTTAAGCCGATGGATGCTCGTAGCGTAAATAATATAATAAATAAAGGTGGTACTATCTTAAAATCTGCAAGATGTCAAGAGTTTAGAACTGCTGAAGGCCGTAAAAAAGCGTACGAGCAATTGACTGCAGAAGGAATAGATGCGTTTGTTGTCATTGGAGGCGACGGTAGTTTTACAGGTGCCATGATTTTTAATGAAGAATATGGTTTTCCAGTAATGGGTATCCCTGGAACTATTGATAACGATATTTTTGGCACTTCAAATACCTTAGGCTTTGATACTGCTTGTAATACAGTAGTTGAGATTATTGATAAGATTCGAGATACTGCTAGTTCACATAATCGATTGTTTTTTGTTGAGGTGATGGGAAGGGATGTTGGGCACATTGCCTTGAATGTAGGTGTGGGTGCAGGAGCAGAAGAAATTCTAATTCCAGAAGAAAATTTAGGACTTGAAAGACTCTTAGAATCTTTGGCTAAAAGTAAAAAATCTGGAAAATCTTCAAGTATCGTTGTTGTTGCCGAAGGTGATAAAATTGGAAAAAGTGTCTTTGAGCTTAAAGAATATGTGGAAGAACATTTACCTATTTACGATGTGCGTGTTTCTGTTTTAGGACATTTGCAGAGGGGCGGAGCACCTTCTTGCTATGATCGCGTGTTAGCAAGTAGAATGGGGGTAAAAGCAGTAGAATCGATACTAGAAGGTAAAACTAATTTAATGGTCGGTGTTCAAAACAACCAATTGACCCTTACACCTATAAACAAGGCGATAAAAGGACACACAAAAATTGACAAAGAACTCATACGAGTTTCAGATATAATGACAACATAATTATTAAAACTAAAAACGAGAATATGGCGAACTTAAAAATAGGAATTAACGGATTTGGAAGAATTGGTAGACTAGTATTTAGAACTACCATAAAAAGAGGAGATGTAGACGTAGTTGCTATTAATGACCTTTTAGATGTTGAGCATTTGGCTTATTTGCTGAAATATGATTCTGTTCATGGAAAGTTTGATGGAACAGTTGAGGTTAAAGACGGAAATTTAGTAGTAAATGGTAAAACGGTACGTATCACTGCAGAAAGAGATCCGAAGAATATCGCTTGGGACGCTGTTGGTGCGGAAATAGTTAACGAATGTACTGGTATTTTTACGACACTTGAGACTGCTCAATATCACATCGATGGTGGTGCTAAGAAAGTAGTTATTTCTGCGCCTTCTAAAGATGCACCAATGTTCGTTTACGGTGTGAATCATAAAGAGGTTAAAGCATCAGATACTATTGTTTCGAATGCATCTTGTACCACAAACTGTCTAGCACCTGTAGCGAAAGTATTAGATGATCACTTCGGAATAGAAGAGGCTTTAATGACTACAATTCACGCAAGCACTTCAACTCAATTTACGGTTGATTCGCCATCTAAAAAGAATTACCGTTTAGGTCGTTCTGCAATGTTGAATATTATTCCTTCAACAACTGGTGCTGCTATTGCTGTTACCAAAGTAATACCTGCTTTAACTGGAAAACTCACTGGCATGGCCTTTAGAGTTCCCACTGCAGATGTGTCGGTGGTAGATTTGACGGTAAGAGTGAAGAAAGAAACTTCATTGGATGCAATTAAAGAAGCGTTCAAGGCAGCTTCGGAAGGCGAGCTTAAAGGGGTGCTTGGGTATACTGATGATAGTGTTGTTTCCCAAGATTTCGTCGGTGATCCTAGAACTAGTATCTTCGATGCTGAAGCGTGTATTGAATTAAATTCAGGTTTCTATAAAATAATCTCTTGGTATGATAACGAGGCTGGTTTCTCAAATAAAATGGTTGATCTTACACAGCATGTAGCTAGTTTGTAATATAATTATTATTTAATGTCCTAAAAGTTGGTGGATTCCACTTATTTTTAGGACATTACTTTTAAAATTTAGATATGATATTAATCGTTGATAGCGGAGCTACAAAAGCTGATTGGATTGCATTGGATGAAAAAGGAGAACAGTTGTTTCTCACACAAACATTAGGATTAAGTCCTGAAGTATTGACTAAAGCTGTAATTGAAGACCGATTAGCTAATAATTTCGAGCTTTCTAAAAACAAAGAGGACGTAACTAGATTACATTTCTACGGCGCAGGTTGTGGAACTGATCGTATGAAGAAATTTTTAAAAGATATTTTTTCTGATTTTTTTCCAAATGCGAAAGCGCATGTCAAGGAGGATACTTACGCCGCTATTTTTTCTACAACGAAAATAGGCCATCAGGGTATTGTTTGTATTTTAGGTACAGGATCAAACTGTAGCTATTATGATGGTCACCAACTTTTTCAAAAAGTTACTTCTTTAGGCTATATTCCAATGGATGATGGTAGCGGTAATTTCTTTGGAAGAAAACTAATTCGCGACTATTACTTTCACAAAATGCCTCAAGATTTAGCAATGAAATTTGCTAAAAATTACGATTTAGATCCTGATGTGATTAAAGAAAATTTGTACAAACAACCCAATCCGAATACTTATCTAGCAACCTTTGCAAGGTTTTTGGTTGAAAATAAAGAACACCCGTATTGTAAAGGCGTTATTGATAAGGGTTTTCAGCAATTTGTAAATAATTACATTATGCAGTTTGAGCTTGCGACGAAAGTACCTGTAAATTTTGTTGGAAGTATAGCGCATTACCTCAAAGATGAGTTGGTTACGGTTTTAGAACGAAATGACTTGATTGTTGGTGTAATTCGCCAAAGACCTATTGAAGGTTTGGTAGAGTTTCATCGAGAAAACATCTAAAATTCCAATAGGAGTACGTTTAAAAGTAATCTAAAATACGGCGATCATCGAAATCTCTACGTTTACAAACTTCGGTAAATTAGCCACTTCCACGGTTTCTCGGGCCGGAGCAGTTAAAGGGTCGAAAAAGGAGCCATACACTTCATTAACGTCTGAAAATTGATTCATATCTGCTAAGAAGATAGAAGACTTGACTACATTTTCAAAAGTCATTTTAGCCTCTGCTAATATGGCATTGAGATTTTCCATACATTTTAGAGTCTCCTTTTTGATATCACCTACTATCAGGTTACCTGTGGCAGCATCCATCGGAATTTGACCTGAAATATATAAGGTATTTCCACTTAAAACTGCTTGGTTATAAGGTCCTATAGGTGCTGGAGCATTTTGCGTATTAATAATCTTTTTCATTAAAACATTTTAATATTTACTTGTTCGAGATTGGTAATTTAATTTATGCTGTTCTCGTAAGTCCAAAGTCTATCTTCTAGGCGGTTGACTTCTATTTTGCCACTTCAAATCTTTAAGGATGCTCGAACTGATGCCTATGAAAAAATCCCAACGCTGAAACTGTCCAAAAGGTGTCCAATTAAAACGTAAGTCAAAACTCCCTAATTTTCTGGTAAAAGCTAAGCGGGTTAAAGTTACTCCTTTTCCTTTGAAATCATAACCAGTAGAACCACTCACGGCCCACCTTGGTGTGAGTTGCACATTGCCTCGTATCATAAGCGAATGGCTGCTAAACTCATTTTGTCTCGCAGAGTTGGCATACGAGGCAGAATAAGCCAAATTGAAATCCCAAGGTATTTTAGTACTATAAATTGGGTTTTCTATATCTTGATCTTTTCTTTCATCGATTTCTCGAATAGGATTTCCACGCTCGTCTACCTGCTCAAACGGTGTGTTCAGTTCTTCCTGAGCCGAATAATCATATGGGCTGGGTTCGTCTGCATCCTCTGGTCTGCGACCTTTTTTTCTTTCATCTTCATCCTCTTTTTTTGCAAACATTTTACTATCTATACGGTACCCAATATTCATGTTAGCCCTTGTTAAACGAAATAGGCTTCCGCCATTGTCAATATTAAAAGTGTTTATTCGCCTTCCATTATTATCAATAGCATAAGGGTCTAAATTTGCGGAAAAGTTGATGGACATTTTATTGTCTAAAATGGTGGTACCTCCATTGATATTTAGAGGACTTAATCGCAATGAATCGGCTTCCAAATTATAACCCGTCGAAATATTAAAATTACTTAAAATTGGTACTTTTTTTGGTTCAATTACAGAAGAATCTTTATCTCTAACTTTGGCTTCTAAAGTATTCGCTAACGAAAAACTAAAGCTATTTGATTTTCCCAATCGCGGAGAACCGTTTAGCGTGCCATCGAATCTGCTGTATTGAACAACTTCGCCGTTCTCACCAATATATTCATCATAAAATTGCTCGAAAGAGGGAGCATATCCATAACTAATTGAGGGGCGCATCACATGACGAATCGCTTGAATTTTCTTGTCCTCACCAAGTCTAAAAGTTCCATAAATTGTAGTTCCAATACTGGCATTCAAGTTATATGAGTTGAAACGATCAAAACCAGCAATTGTATCTCTCACTACAGTTCCGCTTTGCGTTGGATCATCGGATGCTTCAAATCTTTGTTCAAATGTCTCTAACGTCCACGTATCTTGATAATTACCCCCCATCGATACACTAAAGTATTTGGCAACCTTAAAGTTTGTGCTGATGGGTATACGATGTACGGCACCAAACCTACCATTATCAAACATTGCAGCGCTGGCGAAATCTTCATCGTTGGTGGTAAGTTGATACCTAGCATTTACATCATATTGAAAGTTAATGTTTTGTATGATACCTTTCTTAATACCTTCTCTTTTCGCAAACGGAAAAATACGCTCCATACTTGCTTGAAAAGTTGGTAGCGTCATTTGTATATTATCTTGTCCGTCATCTGTGGCACCCGGTGAAGTATTCTGACTATGTGTAGCGGTTAAACTCATATTTACTGATGGATATGCCGGAAATGTTTTAGAATAGGATATTGAGGACGAATTGTTATTACTCAACAAGTTAGAGCTACTTACTTGGCCTAATGCATTGCGAAAATATTGACTACTACCTAAATTAACCGATGCAGAAAAGCGAGAATTCGGACTCGCCTTAGGATCTTGTGAATGAGATATTTGTATATTATAATTTAGACTATTGCTAAAATCGCTAAACCCCTTCTGACTAGTGACTAGGTTTTCATATCGCAAGTTGACGTTACCGCGATACCGATATCTTTTGGCATAATTTGATCGTGATCGAATACCCCAACTGCCATTGGTATAGAAATCACCAGTAACCTCTAAATCAAAATTATCACCAATGGGCAGATAATATCCACCTCCTTGCAAAAAATATCCTCTATTGGGGTCATTACCAACTGAAGGCATGAGTAGTCCCGCTGTTTTGCCAACACCTAATGGAAAATAAGCAAATGGTAATCCTATAGGCGTGGGTACATCCGCAATATAAATATTACTTAAACCGGCAATAACCTTTTTGCCAGGGACGAATTTAGCCTTACGTACTCGAATATAATAATCAGGATTGATGGAGTCTTCAGCGGTTGTAATTTTGGCCTCACTCATGAAATACACTGAATCATTTTCCTTTTTGGTAATGTTGGCATATACTTTCATGGCATCACTACCCAATTGCCCGACGCCTGCCTGTTGTTCTGTACGCGAGTTAAAGATCAGAGCTTTTTGTGTGTCAAAATTGAAGCGAATAGAATCGGGAATTACGATTTGATCACCTTGTTTGAAGTAAGGCAACTGTGAATAATTACCAAGTGAATCTTTCATTCGCCCGGCATAAACTTCATTTTTAACATAGTCCATTATAATGACTCCCGCTTTGAGCTCTGTATCTTGATAAAAAATCTCCGCTTCGTTATACAAATATATTTTGCTGTTCTTATTACTAAGAATAATAGAGTCTTTGGCCTTGTATTGAATTTTATCTAGTAGTAGCGTGGGTTTCTTGTTGACGCTGTCAATTTGAGTAGAATCGCTTATTACAACATCTTTTTTGTTTGGATCAGGAAATAATGGAGCGACTATAGTATCCGCTTCTGGTTTGATTGGCAAAAGTATAACCTTATCCTCTTGAGCGATTCCAGAACAGACTCCAATAAAAAGCAGGAATAGGAAAAGAAAATGATGTTTGTTTGATTGCAAGGCTATATATCCTATTTTTGTAAACGTGGGGTCTTTCCAATAGCCATCGGAATTGGAATTCAAACTTACATATATTTTTTGTTCCCTACAGCGGTTATTACGATAAATTTAACCATATTAAACGTGTCAAAACAGCTCTTTTTTATGAATGCTAGACCTACTTTCTCAGTCCTACTTTTGTTACCTGTATTTTTCTTTTTGTCTTTTTTTACTGCATTAAATGCACAAAACGGCGATGGCAAATTTGTGGTAGTACTTGACGCAGGTCATGGCGGCCATGATCCAGGAAATTTAGGAAACGGGTATCTAGAAAAAAATATTGCTTTGAACATAGTCCTCAATGCCGGTAAAGTTTTGGAACGAACTGGTGATATAAAAGTTATTTACACGAGAAAAGACGACACTTTTATTGATTTGTTTGTTCGGGGAGAAATAGCTAATAAGGCAAATGCTGATCTTTTCGTTTCTGTTCATTGCGATTCTCATAGTTCAGATGCTCACGGTGCTGGTACCTTTGTTTTAGGCTTACATGCTAATAAACAAAATTTTGAAATTGCCAAAAAAGAGAACTCTGTAATTTACCTCGAGGACAATTACGAAAGTCGCTACGCAGATTATGACATTAATTCTCCAGAGTCTGTCATTGGTTTGACCATTATGCAAGAGGAGTTTTTAGATCAAAGTATTGCGTTAGCGAAAACATTACAAGATAATTTTTCAAATCGTTTAAAACGCAAAAATCGAGAGGTGAAACAAGCAGGTTTTATCGTACTGCACCAAACCTTTATGCCTAGTGTGTTGGTTGAGACTGGTTTTTTAACTAATGATGATGAAGGAGCTTATTTAAATTCTAGTAAAGGTCAGTTAGAAATGGGTACTGCAATTGCCCAAGCTATTATGGCCTATAAAAGTGGAGTTCCAACATCAGTATCCTCAAAAACAAGTCAAGCAAACGCACCGAATACACCTACATTAGAACCCAGCAAAAAAGAAGCTGTTGCTGAAAAAACGATTGAAGAGACAAAGGGGGAAGCGGAACAGTTTGCGGAAAATCCTGCAGCGGCTCCTGTTATTGAAAACCAAGCGACCGAAGTGGCTGAACCTTCACAAAATAATATTGATAATGGCTCTTTAAAGGTGGCTGAGGTTTTAGAAGAATCGAAACCGACTGTTGATGCTCCTTTGGAAATAAAGAAAGAAGAGCTCCCCGAAAAAAATCAGGAGGCTATGATGGAAGAAAAAGCAATTCCATCGAAAGAAATTGCGCAACCAGAAGTTAGCAAGGCAAATATTATTTTCAAAGTACAGCTAATGGCGAGTACGAAAGAGATTCCGTTGTTACCAAGTAAGTTTAATGGGCTTAACAAATTGTCCCAAGAAAGGTTTAACAAGTTTTATAGATATATGTACGGAAGTACCACGACTTTTAAAGAAGCAAAATTGTTAAAGTCTAATGCCGACATGAAAGGGTATACTACTTCTTATATTGTTGCTTATAAAGATGGTATTCGTATTCCAACACCAGATGCGATTAAAATGGTGTCAGAATAATCGTCGTGTCATAATATTTATTTCTAATTTTGTTTAGAACAAAAAAACCATCCTTTTGAAATTATCTAGGGAAATTAAAACGGGCTTAATAGTTATTTTAGGAGTTATTTGTGTCATTTTTGGATATAGCTTTCTAAAATCCACATCTTATTTTAGCGATGACTTAAAACTATTTGCGGTATATGAAGATGTAGGCGGATTACAAGCAGGAACTGCAGTTTCAATTAATGGAAAGAATGTGGGTACTGTAAATGCCATAAAATTTAAGGATGCTTCTGGTAAGCTGCTGGTAACTTTTACGGTGAATAAAGATTTACCCTTTTCTAAACAAAGTACTGTCGAATTATATGATACCGGCCTAATAGGGGGTAAAGGGCTTCGTATAAACCCTGTTTTTGAAGGACCACCAATTGCCTCCGAAGACACCCTGTCAACAAGCGTAAAAGCAAGTCTAAGCGAAGTTGCCGATCAAAAATTATCACCTATTCTAGAAAAATTTGAATCTGCTCTAACTGATGCTGATTCGGTTATGTTAAACGTAAATGCGGTTTTAGATAAAAAAGCAAAAAGAGATTTACGACAATCGATTAACGATCTAAGTTTTTTGATGGCAGATTTGAAGGGAGCGTCCGGAAGTCTAAATCGACTTTTGAAAAATAATGAAGGAAAATTAGATACAGCCCTTGGGAATTTCGAAATACTTACAGCCAACTTTGCGAAGCTTTCTGACTCTTTGAATAATGCGGGTCTAGGTCGCACGCTGAAGAGTCTTGAATCTACAATGGCGAATTTGAATCAGATTATGGGTAAGATTGAGAAAGGAGATGGTACCTTAGGTAAGTTAATGAAAGACGAAGCTTTATACACCAACTTAAATAATGCTTCTAGAGAGTTAGATTTATTACTACAAGACTTTCGCTTAAACCCTAAGCGCTATGTGAATGTTTCTGTTTTTGGAAAAAAGCAAAAGGAATATGAATTGCCAGAGGAAGATCCGGCAGAAACAATTGAAAACTAATACATGCAGTATCTACCTAATATTCTATTTGCTATAATTCTGATAGTAGCAATAGCTTTTTTTACTAAGAATGTTTCTCGACTTCGTCGAAATATCAATCTAGGTAAAGACATAGGTAGTTTAAATAACAAACCGCAGCGCTGGAAAAACATGGCGAAAATTGCCTTTGGTCAAACTAAAATGGTAGTTAGACCCATTGCAGGCTTTCTACATGTAATTGTTTATGTTGGTTTTATAATTATTAATATTGAGGTTTTAGAAATTTTAATTGATGGAATTTTCGGAACACACCGCATAGGTTTAAAGTTCTTAAGTACACCTGTATACGGGTTTTTAATAGGATCTTTTGAAGTTTTAGCAGTATTAGTGTTAGTGTCTGTAATCATTTTTTGGGTGCGCAGGAATGTTATTAAATTACAGCGCTTCTTAAGTGCAGAAATGACAGGATGGCCCAAGAGTGACGGAAATATAATCTTATATTTTGAAGTTGTTTTAATGTGTTTATTCTTATTGATGAATGCAACAGATACAAGCTTTCAAAATTTAAACTCAGGTAATATAGTGAGTCAATTTATAGCACCTTGGTTTGACGGTATGTCTGCAAATAGCCTACATGCTATAGAACGAACTGCTTGGTGGCTTCACATTATTGGCATCTTAGCCTTTCTGAATTACCTCTATTATTCAAAACATCTTCATATTTTGTTAGCTTTTCCAAATACTTTTTATGGAAAACTTTTACCTAAAGGTCAATTCAAGAACCTAGATGCGGTGACACAAGAGGTAAAATTAATGATGGACCCAGATGCAGATCCGTTTGCAGCTGCTGCTGAAGACGCTAGCGAACCTGAAAAATTTGGTGCCTCTGATGTTACTGATCTAAGTTGGGTTCAACTTTTAAATGCCTACACCTGTACAGAATGTGGTCGTTGTACTAGTGAATGCCCCGCGAATCAAACCGGAAAAAAATTATCTCCTCGTAAGATTATGATGGACACCCGTGATCGGCTTGAGGAAGTTGGAAAGAATATAGACGCAAATAAAGGAACTTTTGTTGACGACGGAAAACAATTATTAGGCGACTATATTTCAAATGAAGAATTATGGGCTTGTACATCATGCAATGCCTGTGTGGAAGCTTGTCCAGTTAGTATTGATCCCTTGTCTATAATTATGGATATGCGTCAGTATTTAGTAATGGAACAATCCGCAGCACCATCAGATTTAAATAATATGATGGGGAATATAGAAAATAATGGAGCTCCTTGGCCTTTCAATCAAATGGATCGCTTAAACTGGGCTCAGGAACAATAATCTAAAGCATCCCTTTTATGGATAGTACATTGAAAGTGCCAACAATGGCGGAATTGTTTGCCGCAGGTCAACAACCAGAGGTTTTATTTTGGGTGGGTTGCGCAGGTAGTTTTGATGATAGAGCAAAGAAAATCACAAAGGCTTTCGTCAAGATTTTAAATAAGGCTAACGTATCTTTTGCGGTTTTGGGTACCGAAGAGAGCTGCACAGGTGACCCTGCAAAAAGAGCTGGGAATGAATTTTTATTTCAGATGCAAGCAGTAACTAATATTGAGGTAATGAATGCTTATGAAGTTAAAAAGGTGGTTACTGCATGTCCGCACTGTTTTAATACACTAAAAAATGAGTATCCTGGTTTGGGAGGTAATTATGAGGTAGTACATCATACTCAATTTTTAAAGCAACTTTTGGAAGAAGGTCGAATTTCTATGGAAGGCGGTCAATTTAAAGGTAAGCGAATTACGTTTCATGATCCCTGTTATTTAGGTCGTGCTAACAATGTTTACGAAGCTCCTAGGGATTTAATTCGAAAGTTAGATGCCGAGTTGGTTGAAATGAAAAACTGCAAGAAAAAAGGATTGTGCTGTGGTGCAGGTGGTGCTCAGATGTTTAAAGAACCTGAAAAAGGAAGTAAAGATGTGAATATCGAACGTACAGAACAAGCTTTGGAAACGAAACCTGAGATCATTGCCGCTGGATGTCCCTTTTGTAATACGATGATGACAGATGGAGTTAAAAATAAAGAGAAAGAAACTGCAGTAGCTGTTATGGATATCGCTGAACTGATAGCTACGGCCGAAGATTTGTAGTTTTTCATCAACGTAAATGAGATCAATACCAAAAATGGAGTTCTAATCTTAAGTCTCAACTACAATTATATACCCATGTTAGTAGAATTTAAAGACCTACCAGATGCCTCGAGGGTTTGGATTTATCAAGCCAGTCGTAGCTTTTCAGCCAAAGAATTGAATGAAATTAAAACCGCCTTTGATGATTTTGTTACGGAGTGGACCGCGCATGGAAGCTCTTTAAAGGCTGGTTACGAAATTCGGTACAATCGCTTTATCGTTTTAGCATTAGATCAATCAAAAACTGCTGCTTCAGGTTGCAGTATTGATTCCTCTGTTCGCTTTATTCAGCATTTGGAAAAGAAATATACCGTAGAATTACTTGATAAAATGAATGTCTCTTATAAACAGGGAGAATATGTAGCTTATAAATCTCTTGTAGATTTTAAAAAAATGGCAAAGCAAAATGCTGTTTCTAAAAATACTATAGTCTTCAATAACTTGGTAACCAATAAAGGGGAGTACCTCGAACATTGGGAAGTTCCTGCTTCTGAAAGTTGGCACAGTCGATTTATGTAATACAACGTTTTATTTTGAGTTTTAGCAGCAAAGCTAGGCTCTGGTATAGGTTTTGAATTTAAAAAATGTATTTACGGATAAAATCAAGATGAAATGCTCGATAAATCCGATGAAATGCAATAAATTGAATCGTTTTAAGTTAATTCCCTAGACCTATTTTTCTATGCACTTTTTAAAAGTTGTCCCTTTATTTTTACTTATGATAGTTTCTGTTCATGCACAGAACGACCCGTTGGTAACTAAAGATAGTTTGGCTCAAAAGGAGTGGGTAGAGCTGAAATATAATTCCATGTCACTCGATGAGAGGTTGGGGCAGCTTTTTATGGTCAGTATTGCTTCCGATCAATCTAAAGCTAGTACAGACAAAATTTTAGAACTAATTAAAAATGAGCATATTGGCGGTGTGATATTTTCTACCGGTGGTCCAGTTAGGCAAGCTCAATTAACAAATACGTATCAAAAGGCTTCTAAGATACCTTTAATGATTGGTATGGATGCCGAATGGGGACTCTCAATGCGACTTGATTCTACCTACGCTTTTCCTTACAACATGACCTTAGGTGCTATCAAAGACAACAAAATAGTAGAAAAAGTAGGTCGTCAGATAGGTTTGCATGCTAAACGTTTGGGTGTACATATCAATTTTGCCCCAGATATAGATATTAACATAAATCCTAGGAATCCCATTATTGGTAGCAGATCTTTTGGAGAAGATAGAGAAAATGTAACCGAAAAAGGTATCGCCTTCATGAAAGGAATGGAGAGTGTTGGGGTTTTATCTAGCGGGAAACATTTTCCTGGTCATGGTGACACTGCGACAGATTCTCACAAATCTCTTCCAATAATCGATTTTAATAGGTCACGACTTGATAGTATAGAAATGTATCCGTATAAGAAATTAATTAATGCGGGCCTCAGTAGTGTAATGATTGCTCATTTAGAAGTGCCTGCTTTGGAGCTAAAGAAACAACTACCTTCATCTTTATCAGAACAAATTATTTCAGGTATTTTACAAGAAGAAATGGGTTTTAAGGGGTTAGTTTTTACTGATGCCCTTAATATGAGAGGAGTTGCTGATACGGGTAAAAATGGTGATGTTGAATTGAACGCTTTTTTAGCTGGAAATGATATGCTGTTAATGCCTACGGAGGTGATGAAGGCGAAAGAGAAGCTAGTCAAGGCTTACGATCGTGGAAAGATTTCAGAAAAACGCCTCGCGTATTCTGTAAAGAAGATTTTAAGGGCTAAGTATAAAGCCGGATTGAATAAGTATCGACCTATATCTTTAAATAACCTACACGATGATTTAAATGGAAGAGTAGATGACTTGGTATACGAAGAGGCTATGGAAAATGCAATTACTGTAGTTAAAAATTCTTATTATTTAATGGGAATCAAGAAGTTAGAAAACAAAAAGATTGCTTACGTCAAGTTTGGGGATGCAGATAGCAAACCCTTTATAAAAGAGCTAAATAAGTACGCCAAGGTCACTCAAGTGAACGCCAAGGATATTTCAACCCTTACTGGGAAATTAAGAGATTATAATTTGATTATTGTAGGCTTGCATAAAAGTAATGAGAGCCCCTGGAAAGCCTATAATTTATCAAAACGAGAAAAAATTTGGTTACAAGAAATCGCAAAAGCCAGAAGTTCAAATCTTATCTTGTCTGTATTTGCAAAGCCGTACGCACTTTCAGGGATAAATTCATTCAAGAATATTGATGGCGTGGTGGTTGGTTATCAAAATAGTAAGATCGCCCAAGAGAAAACTGCGCAGCTTATTTTTGGAGCTATCCCAGCGAAAGGTGTTTTGCCTGTAAGTTCACACCCAGATTTTCCGGTACATACCAATGTACAGCTAAAATCACTGTTACGTTTGGGGTATAGTTTCCCAGAACGTGTAGGGTTTAATTCCTCAAAACTAGCCAAAGTTGATGAACTTGTTCAGGATGGGTTAGACTCGTTGATGTATCCTGGGGCTCAGGTTTTGATAGCACGAAAAGGTAAAGTTATCTATAACAAAGGGTTTGGAAAACCAACATATCAATCGGAGGAGCGTATAACACCTAATCATATTTATGATTTAGCCTCAATTACCAAAATCTTAGGAACCTTACCTCTTGTTATGCAAATGGAAGAGGAAGGAGAAATCAAATTAAACAATACTTTTTCAGATTTAGTACCCGAGTATGCTGATACCGAATTGAAAAATGTTACTGTTCTCAAGGCACTATCTCACTACGGTAGGCTTCCTGCTTGGATTGCGTTTTATGTAAGCACTCTTAACGAAAAAAGAAAACCATCAAGTGAATTTTATAGAACGAAACCAATCGATGGTTTTTCTGTGAAAGTTGCTAATAACCTCTATCTCACTGATGTATACCATGATTCTATTTACAATAGAATTGGGAGGCAAGATTTGAAGTCAAATCGATATCGCTATAGCGATGTGGCTTATTATGTTATGAAAAAATATATTGAGGATACTAAAAAAAAATCTTTAGATCAATTGGCCGAAAATTTTATCTACAAGCCGATAGGAGCCACGCATACTGGCTATAATCCTTTGGAAAAATTTCCGAAGAATATGATTGTACCCTCTGAGGAAGATAAATATTACCGCTATCAAACCATTCAAGGATACGTTCACGATATGGGCGCTGCCATGCAAGGTGGTGTTGGTGGTCATGCAGGTCTTTTTAGTAATGCTAATGGTGTTGCTAAAATCATGCAAATGTACCTTCAAAATGGTACTTATGGAGGCGTTCGTTTTCTAGAAAGTAGAACGGTAAAGAAATTTAATACCTGTTATTTTTGCGATAAGAAAGTTAGACGAGGTGTTGGTTTTGATAAACCCCAATTAAGAGATAAAGGGCCTACTTGTGGATGTGTTTCACGAAAAAGTTTTGGTCATAGTGGTTTTACAGGCACGTATACTTGGGCCGATCCCGAGGAAGAAATTGTTTATGTTTTCTTATCAAACAGAACCTATCCTTCAGCATCAAATACGCTATTAGTCAAATCTGGATTAAGAACGAGAATTCAGCAGGCGATATACGATGCCATTGAAAATTAGTCCGCATTCACTTTTTTATCTAAGAAAGAGCTGTCTTAAATTTTATGTAAATAAATTAGACCAAGAGCAACTTACTATTTGTTTTTACTAAATTTGAATAATGAAGATAGCGATTGTATGTTACCCTACATTTGGAGGCAGTGGAGTTGTTGCAACGGAGTTAGGTATTGCTTTAGCCGATAGAGGTCATGAAGTACATTTTGTTACCTACCGACAACCCGTTCGACTCGAACTTTTGAATAATAAAATTCATTTTCACGAGGTACACGTTCCTGAATACCCCTTGTTTCAATATCAGCCCTATGAGCTTGCGTTATCTAGTAAATTAGTAGATACTATTAAGTTATATGGTATTGAATTGCTTCATGTGCATTATGCAATTCCACATGCGTACGCAGGTTACATGGCCAAGAAGATGTTGGAAGAAGAGAACATTCATGTACCTATGATTACCACCCTGCACGGTACTGATATTACGCTTGTGGGGAAACATCCATTTTATAAGCCAGCTGTAACTTTTAGTATTAATAACTCAGATGTTGTTACCTCTGTATCTGCCAGTTTGAAGTCACAGACCTTAGAGATTTTTGATATTAAAAATCAGATTGAAGTAATTCCTAACTTTATTGATAAAAGTAAATATAGCAGTTCGTTCACCGATTGTCAACGTTCTTTAATGGCAGAAGACGATGAGAAGATAATTACTCATATTAGTAACTTTAGAAAGGTCAAGCGAATACCAGATGTAGTTCGGATATTTCACAAAATACAAGAGAAAATTCCTGCCAAATTGATAATGGTGGGTGAGGGGCCAGAAAAAGAAGGTGCTGAAAAATTATGTGAAGAATTAGGCATTGCAGACCGAGTTATCTTTTTGGGAAATAGTAATGAAATAGATAGAATACTATGTTTCTCTGATCTTTTCTTACTTCCATCAGAATCAGAAAGTTTTGGTTTAGCGGCGTTAGAGGCTATGATGAATAAGGTACCAGTTATTTCAAGTAATGCGGGAGGTATACCAGAGGTTAATGAGAATGGGGTAACTGGGTTTTTAAGTGAAGTAGGTAATATTACTGAAATGGCTCAAAATGCACTTAAAATCTTAAGTGATGAGAAGGTGTTAGAGGCGTTCAAAATACGCGCTCTAAAATCTGCAGAAAAATTTGATATTTTAAATGTTCTTCCGCTGTATGAAGAAGTCTATAAAAAGGCTTACCAAAGTAGATTGAATAAAAGTTATTCTTAAATGAAACAGTTTTTAGCACTTATTTCCCTTGTTTTAATTTCTTGTAATGGGCAAAAGAAGGCTGCTGTTGAAAGTGATAATGCGCAAGAAAGAGGTGTGGAAACTAATAATATGGTGTTAATACTTCAGGAGCCAGATAGTAGTTTTGATACAGTTGAAACAGTGATCATCAAAGATGCAAAGCGCCTTAAAAGCTTTTATTCTAAAATTAATATGACACGAAAACCTGGTATTCCAATTCCAGAGGTAGATTTTTCTAAGGAAATGATTGTCATTCAATGTAGCGGTGTTGTAAGCCAAGATGGTTTGCCTGTTTTGTCAATTTTGAAAGAGACCGAAACCAAAATTATCTTAAGTTCCAATTTTCAAAAAAACACTATCCATCAAACTAGAACAACTACAAGACCATTTTGTATCTATAAGATGCCCTTGTCTGAAAAGAATATTGAGATTGAAACAAATTTCGAATAGCGATGTGATATGACGAAATTAACTATCTCATTAACGGAGCAGGTCTTTGGACAACCATTTCTTTTTAACCCAGAAATTTAATTTCATATAATAGTAGGTTAAATTTAATGGCCATGAAAGACCATAGATACCTTTTGAATACATGTATGGTTTAACCTTCACAAGGAACCGGAAAACTTTTTCAGGAGATTTTATGAATGTGGTTACAAAGTTTCTTTTAGATATTTCTAATTGACCTGGGGTGTAATTTAAACCCACTTTATTTTCACCAACATTTTGATAAAAGCCCTTGGATAGGTTTTGCACAAATTTTATTTTCTTTTTGTTTCCCAAAATTCCAATACGCATAGCCATGTTTGTCATATATTTTTGGGCTAAATCTTGAGAGTAATCGATAGACCGAAGTTGTGTAAATAGCTCCTTAAACTCTATGAGCATGTAGTCTTGAATATGGCTTATGTAAGTATCAAAAACATATTTTTCATTTTCCTCGTGAAATTCTATAGTACCAGCTACATCATTTTCTATTGAATAACCTAGTGTGCTGCCATGGGGTGCTCCCAACAGTTGTTCGTAGAGTTGACCATTTGCCTTCAAAATCTCAAATGATTTATCTCTGTAAGGATATAGAGAAAAGTTTAATCCGTACCTATTTGTATCTGGTAAAATATTGTATATCTCTTTTAGTCCAATGTAATAGCCGGTTACCGCAACTTGCTGTTCTAAAAAGTTATATAGACTTTCTTGCATAGTACCACCCCAACCTACGTCAACTAATGCAATTCCTTCTTCTTTAAAATTTGAACCAAAATCATTTAAATATTTAATGAAAGCTTCTTTTTGTCCAACTCTTGTAGCTTCATAGGCCATTTGGAAAGTGTTGTTTGCTCGTAATTTCAAGAACACTTCAGAATTAAATATATTGGTGTGTAACGTATCTGGATCTATTTTAGAACCTTCAATGATATTAGTTTGCGTTTCTTTTGAAAATAAAAACCAATCGAATAATTGTATCACAGACATTTGACCATGAATACGGCCATAATTATTAAATTCTTCTTGCTCTAAAGGTTTTAAAGCTAACTTTTGTGCCGATTGTCTCGAGGCCTTTAGGTAGTGTGTTTTTATTTTAACTTCATCCGTGAATTGGTTTAATTCTTGATATAAATCAAAAATTTTTTTCAAATAGAGCCCTTCTCTAGCTAGAAAGAATAGGTCGTTAACTCCATGCTTTATTGCCTTTGTATACAAACGCTCTGTAAAAAAATAGAAGTGTATGATGTATTCGCTAAACTCGAAACCACTATTTCGGCACCTATTTTCAATTCTAGAACATACCTTTTCAAAACTAACTGCATCAGAACCCAATAGGTTCTTTTTATTTCTTCGATGGTGAGATAAGTTTTTGGTGTGTATACTTCGAATGTTATGTAGACCAGACTTGGTGATATCACTATTTTTGTTGTCACCTATCATCACGACTTCGTCTGCAATTGCATCTATCTTCTCAAGAACAAAAGGGTAAATTGATCCATTTTCCTTGCTTTTTTTTACATCCGCTGAAACGAAAATATCATCAAATACATCTAAAATTTCGTGATGATCGAGAATACGGCTCATTAGCTGCTTAGAAAAAAAGAAATCGGTAATCAAATAAACGCGATATCCTTCTTGCTTTAGTTTTTTAATTGCATTGATGATGACATCATTTTTAAACTGAACCGAAACTTCAGAAACGTAGTCTGCTTGTTCAAAAGTTTTTTTAAAATGATCATAGTCTGTTTTTCGAAGTGCAGCTGTGTTTATTAACCTATAGTATACTTCTTCAATTAAGGTAGCATAAGGTATTTCTAGAACATTTTTATTTTTCTTCTTGGAAAGGTAGGATAACGAGTCTGCTCGAATTGCGAAAAGGTCATTCGCAGTTATTTCTAAGGCCAGCTCTCTTATTAGTAGCTTAGCCCAAAGTTTGATCGAATAGTTAGGATGAACCGTACGGTGTACTAGTGTATCAAAAAAATCAGTACAAATTACTTTACATGTAGTGATGTTCTCGATCTTTTGAATCAAGGTGCTCAAAGGATTGGTTTAGTGTTAGGAAAGTAAAGATACCTAAAATACGACTAAACAAAAAGGGTGAATAGAATAGGGGATCTGTTATAAGTCCAAATCACGAATTTTTCTTTCACGTCGTCAATAATATTTCTAAAGAAGGACGGCTTATAGGTGTTCATAACTTTTGGGGCATTAAAGTTAAAAAGTATCGATAAAGGTTGAAATCATCGGTGAAATACATAATATGTACGTTCAAATGTACAATATGGATTCTTTCTGTCCAACTTTATTTTGATAAAAACGAACAAGATGACCTTTATTTTTTGAGGGACTGAAGGAAAGGCGGGTTCTTATGATTTATACGAACTGTAATTCTTCAAAATTGATTATGAAATCATGTGGTTGATATTTTTCTTCCAAATATTCATATGCATTGCTGTGAATATTCAAGCCACTATCGATCATACCAACAGTTTTCCAGCCTAAACGTTTGGGTGCAATAAAATCTTTTTTGATATTATCACCGATGTAATAATAGTGTTTTAGGCGAAAAACTTTCTCAATAGATAAATAGTTGTTTTCATCAGGTTTTTCTGATCCAATTTGCTCAGAAATTGCAATATGATCTACCAAATTTAGAAGAACTAAAGCTTTTATTTTATTGGTTTGGGTGGTTGTTCTACCATCTGTTAGAATGGCTACTTTTCCATTTTTATTCTTAATGCTTTGAATTCTATCAAGAACTCCCGCGAATGGTTGAATATGTGGTTTGTGTTCACGATACCGTTTTATCAAATCTTGCTGGGTGATCGCGTAATGGTCACTGATAAACTGAAAGGCATTTTGCTTATTTCGGTATAATGAAAAAAGTTGAGCGTAAAAGCGTTTCCAGTATTTCGGTTCCAGTTCTTTGGCTATTTCTATATACGCTGACTTTAAATAATCAATCTCGTTGTAGAGTGTATCATCTAAGTCAAAAACGATCACGGTATGTTGATCAACCTTGATATCCATGAACTAGAATTTCGTCATCATATCGTATCATTAATAAATTATCTTCCCAACAATCAAAGTTCTCTCCTATTTCTTGATGAAGTAGGTATTCTGCTATAATCCATTTTGGAAAATTAGCCCCAGCTAAATATGACAATGGATAACCTCCGCCAAACCTAGGATTAATTTCGATGCCATATATTCTGTCTAATGTGGTATGTTTAAAAAATTGAGCTGTTAAACAACCTACAGCACCATCTACGTAGTCCAAATTCTTACGAATATATGCAACCAATTCATTATTTACAGTAACTCCTTTGTTAACTTCTCCGTCTCTAACTTCGATACGTTTTCTGGGTACAGCACATTTTAATTTATGGTCTTTACCGTAATAGAGATCACAGGTATATTCGTCGTAATGGTCGTGATCGATGTATTCTAAAAACATTAGTTTTTCGTTCGAAAAATGATAATCTGTAAGGTCGTCTTTACTTTTAATTAAATAAGTATCGACACTTCGACTACCATCGATAGGTTTTATAAACATTGGAAGTTCATAATTGTCTTTCGTGTATTCCTTCGCAATGTCCACGTTATGAGATTTAAAGAAATCATGAATTACTCTTTTATCTCTGCATTTTTGAATAAAATCCTCAGACGCTATGATTGGTTGAATGCCATTAGCCTCTAATACTGATCTATGTTTTGCCAGTAACAAAAGTTCAGTATCAATAGTTGGTATAATTAAACTAATTTCATACTCCTTACATTTCTCAATGAGGCTTGTGATATAACTAGAATTATCTAAACGCGGAACTTCAAAATAATCGTCTGCAGTATGACATGCTGCTGATAATTTTGGCTTTGCGTCAGCAGCAATCACCTTTGCATTTGGAAAACTATTTCTAAGCTCTTGTTGAAATGCTCTTACAAGAGAAACGCGCCTTCCAGCGGAAGTTATTAAAATATTCATTTACTAATGTTATAAAAAG
>CALHCJ010000202.1 GCA_937936275.1 uncultured Flavobacteriaceae bacterium | reverse complement strand
GGTCAGGCACTTTTGAATTTATCTTAAAATAAAACCAATCAATAAGTCTATAATTATGAAATACGCAGAATATCAAATTGAAAATAACACTGTTTCCATATATAATTCTATCACGGGTATAGAGCGAATTCACCTTAATGGAAGAGAGGTCTCAAAGGCGTTCTCATGGTTTGGAAGTGATCACTTGTTCAAAATAGGAGAAAATCAATATACCGTGAAGCCTTATATAACACTCAAAAACTGGATGGGTATCGGTTTCGCTATTTACAAGAACGGAGTTCCTGTTACCTTCCAAAATAAAATCACAAAAAAAGACAAAAGAAATTTAGTTTTCAGAATCATATTTGCTGTTGGCATAGGTTTAGCGCTTGGTTTTTGCGTTGGGTTTCTTTTAGGTACTCCAATAGAGTTCGGAATAATACATCATTAAAGTACATACTATTCCATACGACTTACCGCTCACCAATTCAATTTTACCGTTGACCATAATTGAACAATTTCAGTATTGGTTTTACAATACTTTTAAAAAACGGAAAATCAATTTTAAATATAAAGTTATGATCGTAATCGCCAAAGTAATTTTAGAAACCTTATTAAGTATAATTTTTTAATACACAATAACATGGAATTCAATCATAAAGAGGTTATTCAAAGGGAAAATAAATTAAAAAAAGTGCTGGTCATTTTGGGCGTAGTTCTCGTAATGCTGGTTTTAGGTTTTCTAGTTGGTAAAGGCGTTTATGCTATTACTCACTAGACTAGTTTTTTAAATTATATTTGAAGTCAGTTATACTTAAATGGGTACAAAAAAAAATAGTTTAAAATGGACGCTTGCCTTCTGGGCAGTCAACCTTTTTGGTTGGGGAGGAATTGCTTTCATTGCATACGCCTTCACACCCAGTGCTGATGGTTACAAGGAAACTAACTTATTTTTATATACTTTGTTGGCCACCTTCGGTATAGGAATCTTTACAACTACCATTTTAAGAGAATACTTAAAGCGCATTACGTTTGATGATTTTGGTACGAAAGAATTGTTAAAGATATTCGGGGCAATAACCATTATTTCGATTTTGTATTTCGGCTTGACCTTTGGTTTTGGATATTTGATGGGAAAATTCGATGAGGAGAAAACCAAACTTCCAGAAATTTATAAAGAATTTGGAATTGGATTAGCGGTCTTCAATTCCTTTATTACCATTATTGGTTGGACAATTATTTACATGGCGGTCAAAGTTGCAGCCAAATTAAACGCAAGCCGATTAGAACGTGCTGAACTCAATGCAACCGTGCGACAGGCACAGCTGAATACCTTAAAGGGACAGATTAATCCACATTTTATGTTCAACAGTTTGAATAATATCAGAGGATTGATGCTTGAAGATGTTGAAAAATCAAGAGAAATGTTAACCAAGCTTTCAGAGATGCTTCGTTATTCATTGACTAAAAATGATGTGAATGCTATTCCCTTGGAAGAAGAGCTTGAAATGATAGATAATTATATTTCATTAGCTAAGATTCAATTCGAAGATCGACTTCAATATATTCAAGAAATTGCCCCTGAGACATTAAAAACGCCCATTCCTCCAATGGTTATTCAATTGCTTGTTGAGAATGCGTCGAAACACGGTATTGCTAATCTTAAGGATGGTGGTGTTATTAAGTTAAGTACGAAACATACGGAGGATCAATTGGAGATTTCAGTAAGAAATACCGGCAAACTAAAAATAGATAGTAAGTCTACTCAATTGGGTTTAAAAAATATCAAACAGCGATTGCGTTTGCTTTATGGTAACAATGCTACCTTCGAATTAGAGGAATTTAATGAAGAGGTATTGGCAACAATCAAAATTCCGGTCGCATGAGTAGTATTAAAGCTGTAATTGTTGAAGACTCTCGTTTGGCTAGAAATGAGTTGAAAGAGCTCATCAAGAAACATCCTGAAATCGAATTAATAGGGGAGGCCGAGAATGTTGATGCTGGTTTCGAACTTATTCAATCAAGCCACCCAGATTTGTTATTCTTGGATATAAACATGCCAGAAAAAGATGGATTTGAATTGCTCGAAATGTTAGATGAGGTGCCAATGACTATTTTTACTACAGCCTTTGATGAGTATGCAATTAAATCCTTTGAATACAATGCCCTTGATTATCTTCTAAAACCAATCAATGAAAAACGATTTGCACTGGCCATTGAAAAAGTAAAGGGGAATTTAGAGCGTAAAGAGGGCGAGAGTAATTCTATCTCTGAGCGATTAACAGGCAATAGTCAGATTTTTATAAAAGATGGAGAAAAGTGTTGGTTGATTAAAATTGGTAATATTTCTCACTTGGAAATTGTTGGTAATTATACCCGGGTGTTTTTTGATGATCAACGACCGATGTTATATAAGTCTCTAAATCAAGTAGAAGAGAAGCTTCCTGAAAAGTACTTTTTTAGAGCTAATCGTCAGCAAATTATTAACACCAACTTCATTCAAAACGTGGTACCTTGGTTTAATGGAAAACTTAAGTTATACATGCTAAATGGAGACGAAATTGAAGTTTCTAGAAGACAGTCATATTTGTTTAAAGATAAAATGAGTCTGTAGTAAGGCTAACAGTAAATTAATTCCGCCGCACACGTATCACGTAGGTAGCTATGATGGCATCATTTACTTTCACATGAACATCGTAAGTTCCTGTTTTATCAAAGGAATATTTAAAGCTACAGATATTCTGTACCAGTAAAATTTCTGGTTGAAAAGTTTTATTTGAACTTCCATTATCAATTGATAAAGAAATACGTTCTGTCGAAAGTCCTTTTGGTAAAACTAGCTTAAAGACGGTATCTTCATATTTCACCTTCTCTATGCGCATCAAGGCAGGTGAAACTATGAGAATCTCAGGAGAGAAACTCTCTTTATAAACAATTGGTCCTTCTATAAACTGAGTGTAGGTTGGAGGTTCTTCCAATAAAGTCCAGTCTTTTTGTAACGGATAATGATTTTTTACAAACAACTTCGGATCTGCAAGAAAGTACCCATCGTGATAATCACTTTCGAAATGAGGCAACCCCTCTTCTATAAGAATTCTTCCAGCAGACCACGTTGGGTCGCATAAATACCATTTTTCATTGAGTTCTATTGCATTCCAAGAATGGTTGGGAAGGCTATTTTCATTTAGAGCTAAAGTAGCTGTTCGGCCATAGCCATCGATAATTTTTGAATTTAAACCTGCTAATGAAGCCATCTCTCTAGTTAGATAAGCATACCCCGTACATGCAGTCTTATGCTCTTCTCTAAGTTTTTGAAACACTTTAGGAGTGACATTATGGTTCCATACTAGCAGGGCCTCTCTATCATCAGAAAGTTTTTTCCGTTTTTTCCTAGTTCTAACGTAAGCGCTGTAATCATTTTCGATGTTTGTACAAATCCAGGTATAAATAGCTCTGAATTTTTCAACATCTGTTTTTAAACTTCCAGTTAGGTTATAGGTTAGCAAAGGTAAATTTTTGAGACTTTCTCCTTTATTTGCAAGTGCAATACTGTCTGCAGTTCTAAAGTCAATAGTACTAAAATCAGAACGTTGACTAAAAGCGGTTGAAGCAAATAAAAGAGAAAGACAAAAAAGAATTCTCATTACTTGAATAAGGCTATGAATTTTTGAAAGATGTTGCGCTTTGTTTTATAAGCTCCTCCAACAACTATTTCACCCATCAACTCAACATCTGATAAGTCAAATTGAATGGTAATATCAATGGTTTCTGATGCGCTTTCGGTTATGGTATATTCTTTTTTCCCGTAACCAATATAACTAAAGACTAGAACATCATCAATTTCAAGGGCCCTAGGAAATTCGAATTTTCCATCAAAGTCGGTTTGCGTACCCTCAGCGGTTCCCTTAAGGACTACATTTACTCCAGGTAGCGGTAGATTTTCTTCATCAAGTACCGTTCCGCTTACCCTATAATTTTCAATCATGACATCACCGATTACCATAGGGGTACCTAAGGTCATGGTTAACTCTTTTTGAGTAGACTCGCTATTGCTTGCGGTATCTTGTGCTTGCATCGTATTAATCGCGCACAATGAGAGTAATGAAAAACTCATTACTGCAATTCCTCTTGATACAAAGCTTTGATTGGATGTTTTGGTAATCATAGGTTCATAACTTTTAAGTTGTGTTTTTTTAAAACGACCACAAGTTTCATTCGAGCTTGTATTAAAATATTCAATAAGTTCTTCATCTGATAATCTTGTAAAATCGATGACTTCTTTTTCACATGAGCCACAAAATCCTCCGTTTGGAGTCGCTTTAAAACTTTCAAAATTTTCTGAACATGGTTCTTTTACTGAAATGCGGAATGAATTTTTCATAATGCTTTGGTTTTATATTACATGCCTAAACTATGTTTCTACATGGTCATATAAAATAAGCTTTGAGCGAACTTGCATTCCTGATGCGCAAACTTGCGTTTTTAATTAGTTTCCCAAATGACTTGTACGTAACTAATGTAATGAATTCTTAGTTTACTTTTACTCTAACTCCCTCAGAATGACTACTGAATTCAGGTGCATACATGCTCTGAATAGTGGTAATACCATTACTGAAGTCTCCAGCGTTATTTACCCGAACATCGTATTCAAATACAAAGACTCCTTTTGGTAAATAATCAAAGAAGAAGTTGGTGCTCGCATCTTTAGTGGCTTCGTAATACCCCAAACCGTCTTGCCATCTATATCTGGATATTACATTTAGTGGTTCGAAACCAGCCGCACGCATATCTTTCATATGAACGAATTCCATTGGGCGGTCTGCTCTTAATTCGATTCTTACCTTGACTAAATCACCAACTTTTAAATCTGTTTTATCGGTTATTTCTGAAATCTCTTCTCCGGTATCCGTGTTCTTTTTTAGGAAGAGTTTTTTCTTCAGTTTTAAAGGAGTTTCCGCAGAAGTAATCTTGTCCAAATCCTCAAAATACTGCCAGTATAATGCTCCCCACGCAATTCCGTCTCCTTTTTTTGAAATTTGGACTTCTGCCATTGCAGGTTTCACTTCTTCTCCGTTCCAAGCGGTTTTGTAATAACCTGTACCCGCCTCGACTTTTACATTTTCAAGTTTTGAAGGTTCAATTTTTTCTCCTCCTATTAAAACATCAACAGCATCGGTAACGGATAACCAATCACTACCTTGAAGCAACAAGGCGTAAACGGCCTCCGTAGTTGCTTTTGTTGTTTTCCATTGATTGGTTTGCTTGTTTTTCAAGAGCCAGATTTTCAGATTGTCTATAGTTCGAACATCATTAGGATGGATTTCAGAGAACGTTTCAATCAATAAAGCCTGCGTTTCAATCGGTGCTTGATACCAATACCAAGAACTTGTATTTTCTTTCCAGTACATTCCCAATTCCTCAGAGGTAATACTGTTTTCTTCTAAGGCTTTGAGTATTTTTTCTGAAGTTTTACTAGCATTGCTGCGATGCATAATCAAAGCCAACATTCCCTGAGAATACAAACTTTTATCTTTCCAATATTGTTGCGCTTGTCCTTTATAATACTCCTGAATGTCATTGACTTTTTTGGAGGTTTTAATATCCTTAAAAAAGCGGCGCATGTATAGGTAATGAATTTGCGTTTGACTCAAATGGTCATCGTTGATGTTGGATGCATAACGCTTCATCTGATTATATTCCTTAACGAACTCGTTGTCCAAATAGCGAATCGCTTTTTCAATCATGAGGCTTCGGCTACGCTCAGCCTCCGCATATTGGTCACTGAGCGTAGCCGAAGCGACATTCAATTGTTTCAAATGACCAAGACCAGCAATGATATGTTGGGTTACAAATCGACTATCAGGACCTCCAGTGAACCAAGCCCAGGAGCCATTACTTTTTTGATTTTGCTTCAATTTGTTGAGGGCTATAGCCTGTTCGCTTTTCATTTTGTTCAAATTGAACAATAAAGCGATGCGTTTTTTCTGCTCGGTCTCAGATTGCGCATCACGAAGCCATGGCGTCTCTTGAATCAGTAGCGATTTCAGTTCTTGATTTTTCTCTAGATTGCTTACCAAGGCATCGGAATTTGCCCATTGATTAAATACTTCTTGAATTCTGGGGTTACTATTCGCAATGTGCGTCGCCAATGTATTGGCGTAATATTTCGAGAAAGTTTGTTCGTTACATTCATACGGATACTCCATCAAGTAGGGGAGTGCCTGCACCGCATACCATGCGGGGTTACTGGTCATCTCCAATGTCAATTTATGGTGTTTTAGGGTCGGTCGCTGAGCGGAGCCGAAGGGAGCCGAAGATGTGGTCTTAAGCTTCTCTAAAGTGAAGGTTTTTGTTTGATTGCTTCGCACCCACATCGGAAGGGTCTCAGTCACCAACATTCTATTGGTTAAAACGGGTAAAAGGTTTTGCTCTCCATCACTAAAATCACCTGCTTTAGCTGTAATTGTATATTGAATCGCCTGAATATTATCAGGAATCAATAAATTCCACGATACTTGGGTGTTATTTAGAGAATCAACTTTGAAAGATTCCAGACGCATTTTACTCAAATCCTTATTTGCATCTGCAACAATCAAAGACTTTAAAAGAATCTCATCTGTAACATCTTTACCCGTTAAGGCATCTACCAATACCAGCTTTGCGGAACCTGAAAGATTTTTATCAGTTAAGTTGGCTATTTTGCTGCTAATGACAATTCTATCACCTTCTCTAAGAAATCTTGGGGCATTCGGTGTGACCATTAATTCTTTTTGAGTAACGGTTTGTAATCTTCTGAAAGAACTTTCCAAATTTTTGGAATGCGCCAGTAATTGCAAGTTCCATTTGGTCAATGCTTCGGGAGTTGTAAAACTGAAGGATACATTTCCCTCTTTGTCCGTTTGTAATTGTGGAAAGAAGAAAGCGGTTTCTTGAAGGTTTTTTCGGATTTGAACTTCGGCTGAGATCTCTTTACTCTTAGAATTTTCTGATTCAGTACGGTTTTTTTCCTCCGTGGAGTAGGCAAGAAGTACTTCGTCATTTTTATCTCCGAGAGAAACTCCTGCTACTCTACCAGCCAACGCATCTTGAACTGATTCTTCAAGGTCCATATCATCTTCCATAGTCATATCTGCTGAAACCATTGGGGCTCCTGACCTTTCTTTTTTAATCATTCGGCTTCGGCGAGTTGCTCCGTAATATCCTCCTCCGTAACCAAAATGCAGTCCAAACCAATTGAACGAATCAAAACTAGGGTTGTTATAACTATACGATTTGTTATCTTGATAGGTATTGAATGAGCTAGTAAGAAAACAACGATGAGCATTCGAGCGTCTGTTAGAATAGTAGGTTGGTTTCACCAATGGGCTAAAACTCCAGTAGTGCCCGCGAAAAGAATCTAACGAAGCATCATACATACTTGCTAGTAATTCTGCAGCGACCTTATCCCCTTTAGGACCTTTGATTTTAAAGGACCAAGTTTCATCTGTTCCCGGCTGTAATTTGTCTCTAAAGGTTACTGTTTCTATTTCTAAATCGGTATTTGGGTAGGGCACGTTAATGTTCAGTGCTCCGGAATAAAAATAATTGTAAACTGCATAACTGTAGGTTATTGCGAAACCACCTAAATCTTGCTTTTCTAC
>CALHCJ010000201.1 GCA_937936275.1 uncultured Flavobacteriaceae bacterium | reverse complement strand
GTTCTAGCTCCTATAGGGTATTGGCCTCACATCAATACAATGGTAGATCACCCCAATTATAAAGAAAATATCAAGCATTTATTTTTTGAAGGGCATACGATCATAGGTGAAGCGTGTACCGCTGAGAATTACCCAGCTACTACAAAGCTCCTTAAAGGAATTACAAGAGATATGCGTATCATGGAATTTACTGTAAAATATCATATGTTAAGAGCGAGACCTTACATTTTAGAACCTAAACTCAAACCTTTGCAAATAATGGGTTCCCCCTCGTTTGCAAGTGGGCATACCTTGTGGGCGTACATTCATGCCTTTACTTGGAGTGAGTTGGTGCCAAAAAAACGTGGTGAATTCTTAGATTTGGCTTACGAAATTGGAGAATCACGTGAAATAATGGGAATCCACTATCCCAGTGACGACGAAGCTGCCCGTGTTCTGGCACATAAGATGTTATCTGCTATGTGGTCAAATCCTGACTTTATTTTAGACTTCAAGAAAGCCAAGCTTGAGTGGACAAAATAAATAAAACTTCTAAAAGTCCATTTCCCTCTTTGAGAGGGTTTGGGGGAGAACTTTTCAAAAAACACCCCAAAAAGCTAATTACGCTAGCGGTGCTGCTGATCGCCTATTATTTCTGTCTGCCCAAACAACTTTTTAATACACCTACGGCAACCGTTGTTGAAAGTCGGAAAGGCACACTCCTTGGTGCCCAAATCGCCAATGACGGTCAATGGCGATTTCCAGTCATCGATAGTGTTCCAAAGAAGTTCGAAACGTGTTTATTAGAATTTGAAGATGCATACTTTTATGATCATCTGGGATTTAATCCCATTTCTATGTTCAAAGCGATTGGTTCTAATCTTTCTGCAGGAAAAACAGTTCGCGGTGGCAGCACCCTAACACAACAAGTAATTCGATTATCTCGAAAAAAGAACCGTTCTTATGGCGAAAAATTGATTGAATTGGTGTTGGCTACACGTTTAGAGTTACGAGACTCTAAAGAAGAAATTTTAAAACTATATGCCAGCCATGCTCCTTATGGGGGTAACGTAGTAGGTTTGGATGTCGCTGCTTGGCGATATTTCGGACTTCGACCATATCAACTTTCATGGGCTGAATCGGCTACTCTAGCTGTTTTGCCCAATGCACCAAGTTTGATTTATCCTGGAAAAAACCAACTAAAACTTCTAGATAAAAGAAACCGACTTCTAAAAAAACTAGTACATGAAAATCATATTGATAGTACCACCTATAAATTAGCTCTATTGGAGAAACTTCCTCAGAAACCCTATGCTTTGCCCAAGATTGCTCCACATTTGGTGCAATACGTTGCTAAAAGAGAAAAGGGTAAAAGAACGAAAAGCACAATTGATGAAAATTTGCAACGCAATGTGAATTCGATTGTTCAAAAGTATCATCGAATCTTAAAACAGAATGAAGTACACAATGCATCGGTATTGGTGTTGGATGTTAAAACTAGAGAAGTTTTGAGTTATGTGGGCAACGCTCCAACAACAAAGGAACATCAAAAAGATATCGATATGGTTCAAGCAAATAGAAGTACCGGCAGTACTATAAAACCATTGTTATACACGGCGATGTTAGATGCAGGCGAATTACTTCCTGAAATGTTGGTGCCAGACATTCCCACCCAAATTGCAGGGTATACTCCTGAGAATTTTAATGAAGATTATAGCGGTGCTGTAGAAGCCAAAAGTGCGCTGGCGAGGTCGTTAAATATTCCTGCCGTTCGTTTATTGCAATCGTATGGACTACAAAAATTTAGAGACCAATTGGAGGTTTTTGATTTGGGGGGATTGAATAAATCAGCTGACCACTATGGACTTACGTTGATACTCGGAGGCGCTGAAAGTAATCTATGGGATTTGTGTAAGACCTATGCCAACTTGGCAAGTACTTTGAATCATTTTAATGAAACATCAAGCGAGTATTTTGACAACGAGTTTGTAGAACCCACTTTTAGAACTGACCAAGAGGTCAGTTTTGGCAAAAAAAGAGCACAAAAGACTGTATTTGATGCGGCTAGCATATACCTCACTTTTGAGGCTTTGAAGGAGGTAAATCGACCTCAAGGCGATGAATCTTGGCAGTTCTTCGATAGTAGTAAACAAATCGCATGGAAAACAGGTACAAGCTTTGGCAATAAAGATGCATGGGCTATTGGAATTACAACAGACTATGTAGTCGGAATATGGGTTGGTAATGCTGATGGAGAAGGTCGGCCAAATGTTACTGGGGTATCGAGTGCTGCACCCCTATTATTTGATGTTTTTGATGTACTTCCGACAAGTGACTGGTTTCAAAAACCTTTTGATGAGTTTATTGAAATTGATGTTTGTGAGGAAAGTGGATTTCTAGCGAATACAATTTGTCCTACAAAAACAATCAGTATTCCGAACAAGGAAAACTATGTGAAATCATGTGGCTATCATCAAAGTATTTATCTAGATGCTCAGAACCAATTTCGCGTAAATTCTTCATGTGTTGATTTATCAGAGTCCAATGCGAAGTCTTGGTTTTCATTACCTCCGTTAATGGAATTCTATTACAAAAGAACACATCCCCTGTATACACCACTACCCCCATTTCGAAATGATTGTGTCAGCACAAATGTAACCCCCATGGAATTTGTCTATCCGAAAAACGGAAGTCGTATTTCGTTGACTAAAAATTTTGAAGGGAATACCAATGAATTAATTTTGAAATTAGCTCATGCCGAACCTAAAACTGAAGTATATTGGTATTTAGATGACAGCTTTCTGAAACAGACTAAAAATTTTCATGAAATAGGTATTATTCCTTCCGAAGGAAAGCACAAAATAACAGCAGTAGATGCTATTGGAAATGAAGTTACGGTTACGATAACGATTGAGTAGCATCACTCTTTTGTTCCTCAATTAGAAACACCTATATTTAAGATGTAACACTATGCTACTTTATGCTATTCTATCTGTATAACAGTGGTTCAAAAACTTAAAAACATGTCGTATATCATTTCGTTAGATCAAGGCACTACAAGCTCAAGAGCTTTGCTTGTTGACCAAGAAGGACAAATACAAGGAATGGTTCAGAAAGAATTCAAACAAATCTTTCCAAAATCGGGTTGGGTGGAGCATGATGCTATGGAAATTTTAGAATCGCAAATGAGTGTTCTTTCGCAACTTATAAAAGAACAGAAGGTTAGCGCTTCAGACATTAAGGCAATTGGTATTACAAACCAGCGTGAAACTGCCATTGTTTGGGACAAGAAAACCGGTAAACCTATTTATAATGCAATTGTGTGGCAAGATAAACGTACAGCCGATATATGTGAACACATGACCCAAAGTGGATTGACAGAACACGTTCGAAAGACAACGGGTTTGGTTATCGACTCGTATTTCTCTGCTACAAAGGTAAAATGGATACTAGATAACGTGAAAGGCGCTCGAGCAAAAGCTAAGAATGGTGATCTTTTAATGGGTACTGTCGATAGTTGGTTGGTGTGGAATATGACCAATAGAACGAATCATGTTACAGATTACACCAATGCTTCACGAACTTTGATTTATGATATTGTAAATCTGAAGTGGGATGATAAATTATTAAAATTTTTAGATATTCCAACAAGCATGTTGCCTGAGGTAAAACCTTCAGCATATCATTTTGGGGATTACGAGCTCGATGGATTTAAAATTCCGATTGCTGGGATTGCAGGAGACCAACAGGCAGCTTTATTTGGCCAAGCTTGTTTTACTGAAGGAACAGCAAAAAATACTTATGGTACAGGTTGCTTCATGCTAATGAATACAGGAGAAACTCCCATGTTTTCAAAAAACGGATTGTTAACAACCATAGGATATGGGCTTGACGGAAAAGTTACCTATGCCTTGGAAGGAAGTATTTTCATAGCCGGTGCTGCTATACAGTGGTTGAGAGATGGATTGGAATTAATAGAAGACGCCAAAGAAACGGAAGCCCTTGCGGATTCAGTTGAAGGAGAGAATCCCGTTTATGTTGTTCCCGCTTTCGCAGGTCTTGGTGCTCCATATTGGGATATGTATGCCCGCGGTGCTGTCTTCGGATTGACTAGAGATACTGGCAAAGCTCACTTGGCAAAAGCTACATTAGAATCTTTGGCCTATCAAACCAAAGATATTTTAAAGGCCATGGAAGATGATTCTGGTATACAATTAGAAAATCTTCGTGTCGATGGTGGCGCATGCGCAAACAACCATTTGATGCAATTTCAAGCTGATATTTTAGATACAGAGGTGCATCGACCAGAAGTAATCGAATCAACAGCGATGGGTGCTGCATTTTTAGCAGGTATTCAAGTTGGACTTTGGAAACAAGAAGATGTAGACCAGAATCGACCTATGAATCGTATTTTCAAACCAACTTTTGATAGAGTCAAAAGAAAGCGATTGTATGGTAAATGGCAGAAAGCTGTTGATAGAACCAAAGGTTGGGAAGCGATTTAAAAAATGAAATTGAAAATAAATTCTGGTCCTGCCAGAATAAAATAAAAAAGTGCTGTGAAAAACATAAAATTCTCAAATCAAAACAGAACAAAAACCATCGCTAAATTTGACAAAGAAGACTTTGATTTGGTAGTCATTGGCGGTGGAATAACGGGCGGAGGTATTGCCCTTGATGCAGCTTCTCGTGGTTTAAAAGTTGCACTAGTAGAAAAAAATGACTTTGCTTCAGGTACGAGTAGTAAATCAACAAAATTAATACATGGAGGGTTACGATATCTTAAACAATTTGATTTCTGGTTGGTCAAAGAGGTAGGTTCAGAACGTGCCATTGTTCACAAGTTAGCTCCGCATTTAGTACTACCTGAAAAGATGCTTCTGCCGCTTATTGAAAATGGTTCGTACGGCAAATGGCTGACATCTGTTGGCTTGAAAGTGTATGATATTCTGGCTCAAGTTACGGGTGATGATAAACGTAAAATGTTAGAGAAGAAAGAAGCACTGAGTTTAGAGCCTTTGCTTCCAAAAAAAATATTGAAAGGAGCAGGTTATTACGCAGAGTATCGAACTGATGATGCACGATTGACAATTGAAAATATTAAAACCAGTCTGCAATTTGGGGCTGAAGCTTTGAACTATGCTTCGGTAGAAGATTTTGAGTACACCAATGAAAAGATTTCGGGAGTAAAAGTTAAGGACACGCTTTCCGGCAATAATTTTACAATTAAAACTAAATATGTAATTAGTGCAGCAGGGCCTTGGGTTGATGAACTTCGAACCGTTAATAATTCTAAAAAAGGAAAACGTCTTCATTTGACTAAAGGGGTGCATTTGGTATTTCCAAAGGAAAAACTTCCTGTAAAACAATCTGTATATTTTGATATACCTGATGGGCGAATGATGTTTGCGATTCCTAGAGGTAAGGTAACGTATGTAGGTACTACGGATACAAATTTCAATCTTGACAAAGATCATGTAAAAACTGATTTAGCCGATGCTATTTATTTGCTAGCAGCGGTGAATAATATGTTTCCGAAAATTAATCTAGAGATGGAAGATATCGTTTCTTCTTGGGCAGGACTTCGTCCGTTAATTCATGAGGAAGGTAAATCAGCTTCAGAACTTTCTCGGAAAGATGAGATCTTTACTTCAGATACAGGTTTAATAAGTATCGCTGGTGGAAAACTTACAGGTTATCGTAAAATGGCGGAACGTGTAGTAGATCGAATTGTCAAAAAGATGGAGGAAGAGCATAAAGCCAAGTTGAAGGAATGTTTTACAGATGAAATTCCGTTAGCGGGTAATGTTGATTTCAAAAAATTTAAACATGTTAAAAAATATATGGCTGAAATCTATGATCGTATCAAACCTGATGGATTTACGGAATATGACGCTTGGTTTTTAGTTACTAACTATGGAAAGCAAACGGAAGTTATTCTAAAGAACTATGCAGCTTTAACAGATGCTGATATTTACGAACGAATGGCAAAAGCCGAACTTCGTTTTGGCATAGATTACGAAATGGTTCAAAACCCTATGGATTTCTTTATCCGCCGAACTGGTAGATTGTATTTTGATATCGAAAGCATACGTAATCTGATGGAGCCTGTGTTAGCAGAGTTTAAGAGCGAATATGGAGCTAATGAGGTGCAATTGCTGGCATGGCGAGAAGAATTAAATAGCCAATTAGACGAACATTCTAATTTTTCGATGGATCGGGTTTAAATCCTAAAGAGAGAGAATCCTATTCTTATTGAAAAGTTTTCTTCGAGAGAAGTCGAGTTAATCTAGTTTGTTTGTTAACTCCTTAAAAACTCGCTTTGCATTACCCTCTTCATAAAGAACTTTATAAACCGCATCAATTATAGGAGTTTTAACTTTTTTGCTAAACTTTGCTTTTTGTTCAAATGCCGTTTTGGCCGCATAATAGCCTTCAGCCACCATCTTCATTTCCATTTGAGCACTTTTTACCGTGTAGCCTTTACCGATCATATTGCCGAACATACGGTTTCGGCTAAAAGCAGAATATCCAGTTACCAATAAATCTCCTAAATATGCAGAGTTATTGATATTTCGTTTCATTTTATGTACCCGTTTAATATAACGCTTCATTTCACGAATAGCATTGCTCATTAAAACACTTTGAAAATTATCGCCATAACCTAAGCCATGATAAATACCTGCTGCTAAAGCGTAAATATTCTTGAGCATAGCGGCGTATTCAGTACCGATGATATCATCGGAAGTTTTTGCTTTTATATAATCGCTACTGAGGTTATCTGCAACCAATTGTGCTTTTTTTTGGTCTGCTGACGCTATAGTTAAATAAGATAAACGCTCGAGAGCGACTTCTTCGGCATGACATGGGCCAGTAATAACTCCAATGTTTTCAAAGGGGATCTTGTATTTTTCATGAAAATGTTCTCCCACAATTAGTCCTGTTTCAGGAACGATACCTTTAATGGCAGAGAAAACTATTTTGCCATTGAAAGAAACTTTTACTTTTACTAATTCTCCCTCTAAAAAAGCAGAGGGAATAGCAAATATCAGTACATCAGCAGTATCTATGATTTCGTTAATATCATCTGTCAGATGCAGTTGCTCGGTATGAAACTCAACCGAGGAAAGATATTTAGGGTTATGTTTTTCTTTTTTAATATAAGCTACTGCATCAGAATTTCGCATATACCATCCTACTATATCTTGATTTTCGGTTAGCATTTTTACAATGGCAGTAGCCCAACTACCCCCGCCTAAAACAGCAAACTTTGTTTTACCCATTCTTCAATTGTATTTGCGAACAAAACTAAGCAATTCTAAAAGTGAAACCTTAACCTCTAATTATCAGTAAGTTAAAAATAATGGCACGGAGATTGTTTCTTTTTGATTGAATTTAAATACGTTTATTATGAAATGAGTCATGATAGTTTTAAAAACAACTAGAATTTTGATTGACGAATTACATATGACATTTTAGAACAATTAAATTGATGCATATGAAAGCTAAACTACTCTTCGGACTTATCCTTATCGGAACTTTGATGACTTCGTGTTATTCAGAGCCTATCATTCAAGATGAATTTATTGAAGAATCAGCTTTCAATACAGACCAGGTACTACAGTCTTATGATTTATGGTATGTTGATATTAATGAAACTACCGGTGCTGGAGAAGTGCCGTTCTTACAAAGAGCCTTTACCGTATCATTCGTAGATGGAGTTGTTTATGCTAATAATAACATCGTTGGTATTGGTAAAACAGGAAATGGATTTGGAATTGACGTTGGTAACTATGGAACTTTAAGAGGTACCGTAGAGATTAATCACGATGTAGACGGTCTCTGGTTATTAGACATATTTGCAGTGAATGATAATACGATTGAAATGAGAGATTCACGGTCAGGAACTTCTTATTTCTTGAATGGATACCAAACCAGTAATTTTGATTATGATTTTGTATTCTATGATAACATTAACTATTTCATGCAAGAATATGATGCTTGGGAAAAAATATATACGAGTGAAAAGGGAGCTTTAAATGACTTTGATGATGAGAACTTTTTACAATTTAATCCTACATTTTTTAGATCTTCAATTGATGTAAATGGAACATCTATTGTAAACTTACAATGGGATTTTGAAGGAGATTACCAGGTGTATGACGTAGAAAACGATGAAACGCTCAAAACTTTAACACTTGCTTACGATACCATGGGCAATGATTACTTTGAACTCTACGTTATAAATGACAGTACTATCGAACTGTATCATCCTTCAAGTGAAACGGTTTATGAATTCAAAGGAAAAGGATATCAGCAGTACTTGAAAGCGAGCAAAAGTTCGGTGGTTAAGAAAAGAACAAAGATTTCGAATCCTACTATGAAAGTAGAACGAAAGAAAAAGAAATAAGAATATTAAAGTAGGCTTACGCTCATTTAGAAAAGCCGAAATGAAGACTTTTTGGTTGGTTATTTAGTTAGAAACCGCCCCAGCTTTTTAAGTTGGGGCGGTTTTGTTTCAAATGAAGCTTTATGAATCAACGTCTTGCATGATTAAGTCATCAATGATAATATTGTCTTTGGTATGAAGAACAGAAATATCTCCGGTAGTTTCAAAAACTACAGCTTTAACTTGAGATAATTGAGTGACGTTAGCTTCGCGTAATTTTCCCATTAAATCGGCGTGACTAACCAAAGCTTTCTTCAGGTTTTTTTCTTTAATCTTTCCATCTTTCATTAAAAGCAATGGGGTATTAGTAACCAAGTTTTCAATACGATCAGAAGAAGAAAGCAGTTTTGAAAATACAATTTGCAAGACTACAAGAACTCCTAGGGATACAAAGGCAGGCATTAAGTTTGATATTGGACTATTTACCGCATCTGCCAAAATAGAACCCATAGCTATGGTGACGGCGAAATCAAAACTAGTCATCTTCGCAAATGTTCTTTTACCAGCTATTCTAGTAATAATTATCATATAAAAATAGATGCAGGTCGCTGCAATTAGCATCTGAATAACTGTCCAGAATTTTAATGGGGAGAAAATTTCCATGATTAGCTAGTTTTAATTCGTTAAAGTTAATGTAAAAGTATCCTTTTAACACTTTCATCTTAACGCGATTCATACACTTAATACCTCAAAAATAATTCACTTGTATTGCTGCAAATTTCTGTTTCGAAATTCTGATGGATTATCTCCTGTTATTTTTTTAAAAGTGCGATTAAAATAGGACAGACTTTCAAAACCACATTCAAAGCATGTTTCACTTACATTTTTGCCAATAAGTAAAAGTCGTGTGGCCTGACTAATACGATATTGATTTAAGAAATTAATGAAAGTATTACCCGTCGCCTTTTTGAAATAACGACAAAAAGCAGACTTGGTTAAATTACAAAGCTTTGCAACTTGATCTACTGTTATTTTATTCTGATATTGTTCATCCACCATAGCATATATATCTCGAATTCGAGATTGCTCTTTTTTACTGTATCTATTAATATAGGGCTGCTTGTGAAGCAACTCAAATTCTTTGCTTTGCGCAAGTCTTTTCAAAATGGTTATTGACTGCATAAAGAAATCGAAAGGAGAAAGCAGGTGTAATTCTTTTAGCAAGATTCCTATTTCGGTTTTTGTCTTCCCTTTAAATACTAATCCATATTTTGATAGCTCAAGTAATCGTTCTAAGCTTTGTAATTCTGGAAATTCGCTTATGAAATCTTCTTTAAAAGAGGGCTTGATATGTAATACTTCTTTACGATAGGTCGTCGTTACCCCATGGTCAAAATTTAGGTGTGGAATATTTGAGCCAATAAGAACTAAATCACTGTCGGTAAATTGAGAAATATGATTTCCAACGTGGCGGGTTGCACTTGCATCTTCAATATAAACCAGTTCAAATTCAGGGTGAAAATGCCAATAAAAGAGATGATTTAGCTTAGGGTTATGTAAAAGTCGAAAAGGACTTTTCGATTCAGGGCTTATAGTTTCTAGTTGTATTTTCATCTACGATTTATACTAAATTGTCTGTTTATAAGTCTAAAATAAATAGTATATATCAATATAGTTCAAATTTAGGTCAATATCAAGGTTGAATCTACTTTTAATGAATACTACTTTTGATCCATCAAAAATTGTATAATTTAATTTCTTTCAATATGAAACAGCAATCTGATAACATCGAAATGGCGAATAAGGCACATGAGGAAATCCCAGGAAATCCATCTACGGCTACAAGCAGTAAAATAAAGTTGAACGATCGCTCAAACGGAAAAGCATTGCGAGTTTTAAGTGAAGAAGATTGGAAGTTTTGGATACATAACGGATACATTGTAATCAAAAATGCAATCTCAAGAGAACAAGCAAAGGAAACAGCTGATTTCATTTGGGAGTTTGATGAGAAAGACCCGAATGATCCAGAAACTTGGTATGCTCCACCACGAGCAGAAATGAAAATGAAAGAGCTCACAGGAACTGGAATGGTTGAGGTTTACAATAATCAACATTTATGGAACAACAGACAAATGCAAAGAGTGTACGATGCTTTCGTAGACGTCTGGGGAACTGAAAAACTATGGGTCACCATTGATCGCGCAAATCTGAATTTTCCGTTGAAACCAGGTGTAGATAAAAAGGGATTTATTCATTGGGACTATGATCCTGAGACTAAACCACAAAATGTTCAAGGAGTATTGGCTCTAGCTGATCAAACGGACGAAAATATGGGAGGTTTTCAATGTATTCCGTGGTTATATCGAAACTATGATACTTGGAAATTAACACAACCAGAAGATCGAGATCATTTTCAACCTGATATTTCTGATTTAGGAGATAAAATTGTGAAAGTTAAAATGAATGCTGGTGATCTACTCATTTTCAATAGTACTGAACCGCACGGTATTCGTCCAAATAAATCAAAGGATAAAGTTCGAATTGCACAGTATATCTCAATGATGCCAGCTGAAGAAGACAATCAAGAAATGCGGGAGTGGCGTATCAATTCTTGGAAAAATAGAATAGCACCTGAAGGCTATGCTTTTCCTGGAGATCCAAGAAATTGGGAGCAAACGAAATATGACAAAGCTAGGTTAACCGATTTGGGAAAAAAACTTTTAGGACTGAATAGCTGGTAGACTTTCATTAAATTTTATAGAACCATGATATCAAGTTTGAGCTATTTAGATATTGCGATTATCCTTATTTATTTTGCCATTATACTTTGGATTGCCCAATGGGCTTCAAAAAGTAAATCAGATTCAGAGAGCGCTGTAGATTACTTTTTAGCAGGCAAAAACTCTGGTTGGTTGGTTATTGGGGCATCTTTATTTGCTTCGAATATTGGTTCGGAGATTATCTTGGGTGTTTCTGGTGCAGGTGCCCGAGGTAATATGCCAATGGCCAATTTTGAGATTATTGCTGCTCTAGTGCTGATTCTTCTTGGATGGGTATTTGTACCCTTTTACCTTCGTACAGGCGTTTACACAATGCCAGAATTTCTTGAAAAAAGATATTCAAAAGCTTGTAGAAGTTACCTTTCTGTAATTTCCATTTTAGCCTATGTAATCACAAAAATTTCATTAATCATATTTGCTGGTGCATTGGTATTTGAAACCATTGGAATTCCTTTCTGGACAGGCGCCATTATTACCGTAATAGCTACAGGTTTTTATACCGTATTGGGTGGCTTGAAAGCAGTAATTTATACAGATATGGTGCAGGCTTTTATTCTACTCATAGGCACCATTGCGGTTACCGCTTTTGGTTTGTACGCCCTAGGTGGATGGGATGATATGATTGATGTTATAGTTTCTGCATCTATGCAAGAAGGTAACCCTCCTAAGACTGACTTTTTTAATCTTTGGAGACCCATGGCTGATACCGAATACCCTTGGACCGGAATGCTATTTGGAGCGCCTATCTTAGGAGTATGGTATTGGTGTACCGATCAATACATTGTACAGCGCACGTTATCTGCTAAAGACATTAATAATGCGAGAAAAGGTGCATTGTTTGCAGGATATTTGAAATTACTCCCAGTATTTATATTTTTTATACCAGGGGTCATTGCTTATGCTTTGTTACAAGAAGGGTTCATTGATTTTTCTATGGAAAATGCTGATCAGGCCCTTCCAGCCATGATTAATGGATTTTTACCTTCAGGCCTGAAAGGGCTTGCTATAGCGGGTCTTCTTGCAGCGTTGATGAGTTCACTTTCTTCAGCCTTCAATTCAAGTTCTACCTTATTAACAATTGATTTTTATCAGAAATATAAACCTGATGCAACTCAAAAAGACCTCGTGCGCTTTGGGCGTGTTGCTACTATAGTATTGGTTATTGTCAGTTTAGGATGGATACCTTTTATGAAATCGCTGATGGGTGGTGGAATTTTTCATTATTTACAAAGTGTACAAGCTTATATTTCACCTCCGATTGCCGCTGTTTTTCTCTTCGGACTATTTTATAAATGGATCAATGCAAAAGGTGCGATTGTGGCATTATGGGTAGGCTTTGCAATAGGAGTTTTCAGACTTGTGGCTGAATTTTTAAGTAATGAAGGCACCATACAAGTAGCGGAGGGTTCTCCATTAGGAATGTTCTTAGGAATTAACTTCCTACACTTCGCATTGTTCTTATTTATTTTTTGTGCCGTGATATTAATGGTCGTAAGTAAGATGGGTCAACCACAATCTACTGTTGCCCTAGAACTTGTAACGTTTCAGAGACGTTCAGAAAGGGCCGAGATCAAATGGTCTTTTGATGCGACTTTAACTGTTATTCTAATAGTGCTTGTATGTGTATTGTGGTTATTGTTTAGTGAGTGGGGAATTGCTAATTAATATGATGAAATAAATAATGGACTTAAAACTTCAAAACAAAACAGCTTTTATTTCCGGATCAACTACAGGTATAGGTTATGCTGTAGCCAGAGGCTTGGTCAAAGAAGGTGCTACTGTCATTTTGAATGGTAGAACAAAAGAAAAATTAGGTATGGCGGTGCAAGAGTTGCAAGATGAATTTCCGAAGGAAACCATTTTGGGATTACATGCCGATTTTGGTAACGCAGAACAAGTAGAACAGCTTTTAGAAAAACTACCTAGCATTGATATTCTTGTGAATAATGTGGGCATTTATTCGTCAGCATCATTCTTCGAGACTAATGATTTGGATTGGCAACGTCAGTTTGAGGTAAACGTAATGAGTGGCGTACGTTTATCTAAAAACATATTACCTAAAATGTTGGCTAAGAATTCGGGGCGAGTTCTGTTTGTTTCAAGCGAATGCGCGACGTTAGTGCCAACTGATTTGATTCCTTATAGTATGACTAAAGCCGCAATACTATCTGTTTCGAGGGGCTTAGCGCAACTAACCAAAGGAACTAATGTAACAGTAAACACCGTAATACCTGGTTCTACTTTATCAGAAGGAGCGGTACAGTTTTTAGAAAATTCAGCTCAGAAGGAAGGAAAAACAAAGGAGGAAGTTGAAGCATCATTTTTCAGCAAAGTACGCACGACCTCTCTGTTACAGCGATTTGCGAAAGTGGAAGAAATTGCAAACACGATCGTGTATTTGGCAAGTCCGCTTTCGTCTGCCACAAATGGTGCTGCAATAAAGGTAGATGGGGGCAGCATGGGAGGAATTTTATAATTCAAAACGAATAACAGACTTAATTTAAAACAAACTATTATTTATGACGCAAGCAAAACAATTTTTAGCTATTATTTTTATGAGTAGTTTTTCACTAATATCTTGTAATGATGCAAAGAACAAACAAATTGAACCTGAAAAAGTAGAATTAGAAGAAATGAAAAAAGAAGATAAGGCCCTACTTAGACATATGGTAATTTTTAAATTTAATGATGATGCAGACGAAACTGAGGTTCAGAAGCTGAATGATAGTTTTAACGCATTGCCAGACCATATTCCAGTAATAAAAGATTTCGAATGGGGCCTGAATGATAGTCCTGAAAACTTTCATCAAGATTTCACCCACTGTTACTTATTAACATTTACTTCAGAATCAGACAGAGATAGTATTTATACTCCACACCCTAAACATCAAGAGTTTGTAGCTAGTTTGCAACCGTATATAGAAAAAGTTTTTGTAGTTGATTATTGGGCGAAATAAGTCTTTGATGTAGAAGGGTATCACTCTCAAAGGGTTTTTCTAGTAATTGATTCTTTTACAGAACAATAAGTCTTATTTTTGCCAGCTTAATTTCGTCACCCATGAAAAAGTATTTGAATCTTTTCGATTTTAAGCAAAAAGTAGACTACAAAACGGAAATACTTTCAGGATTGACGGTCGCTCTTGCATTAGTTCCAGAGGCTATCGCATTTGCCTTAATTCCGGGGTTTTCGCCTCTGACGGGACTGTATGCCGCCTTCATTTTGGCTTTAATAACTTCAATCTTTGGAGGGCGTCCTGGAATGATATCAGGAGCTACTGGTGCGGTAGCTGTTATTTTTATAGGATTGATACTTGAGCTTAAGCGAAATTTCCCAGGCATTGAACCTGAGACTATTTTAAATTATGTTTTCGCTACAGTTATTATTGCTGGTATTCTCCAAATAGGGGCGGGGTTACTCCGTTTGGGTAAATTTATTCGATTGGTGCCGCATCCCGTGATGTTTGGTTTTGTAAACGGTTTGGCGATCATCATTTTCATGGCACAGTTTCCGAATTTTTATGTCAAGGGCACAGAAGATTTATTAAGCGGTTCATCGATGTATATTATGCTAGGCTTAACGTTATTAACCATGCTGATCATCTGGGGACTTCCAAAACTGACAAAGGCAGTACCTTCTTCTCTGGTTGCCATTGTAATAGTTTCAGCTATAGTAATTGGCTTTGGGGTTGACACGCTGACAGTTGCAGACACCATGAAAGAAGGTGAATCTATTAAGGGTGGTTTTCCCCCGTTATCAATTCCTCAAATTCCGTTTACGCTAGAAACATTTAAAATTATATTCCCTTATGCAGCGATTGTTGCTGGGGTCGGTCTCATTGAAAGTCTCTTGACTTTAAATATTATTGACGAGATAACCGAAACCAGAGGTAGTGGAAATCGAGAATGTGTGGCGCAAGGAACAGCTAATATCCTATCTGGATTTTTATCTGGAATGGGTGGTTGTGCAATGATTGGACAAAGTTTAATTAATACTTCTTCAGGAGCGAGAGCCAGACTCTCAGGTATTACTGCGGCGGTAATGTTATTGGTGTTTATCATGTTTGGCTCTAGTTTAATAGAAAGGCTACCCATGGCAGCTTTGGTAGGTCTAATGTTTATGGTGGCTATTGGAACGTTTGAGTGGGCTAGTTTTAAAACCTTCCGCAAAATGCCTAATTCTGATGTTATCGTAATGATATTGGTGACGTTAATTACAGCAATCACACATAATTTAGCGATTGCAGTTTTATTAGGTGTTATTATTTCTGCGCTAGCATATTCTTGGGAAAACGCAAAACGCATTCGCGCTAGAAAAAGTATTGACGAAAATGGTGTAAAGATTTACGAAATTTATGGACCATTATTTTTTGGATCAACTACTGCTTTTGCTGAGAAATTTGATATTCAGAACGATCCTGATGAGGTGATTGTTGATTTTCAAGAAAGCCGTGTTGCAGATATGTCGGGTATCGAGGCATTGAATAAATTGACCGAACGTTATGCAAAAGCCGGAAAGAAAATTCATCTGAAACATCTAAGTAAAGACTGCATCCTACTCTTAGAGAATGCGGAAGATATCATAGAGGTAAACGTATTAGAAGATCCGACCTACAAGGTAGCTGTAGATAAAGTACAGAAGCAGAAGCTTGATGATTCTGAACCTGAACGACCCTTTAATCTTTGGGAGATGTAAAGATTATTTTTTCTTCGGATTCTTATAACCTCCAGACCACCCGATCCAGTATAGTGATGAAATTGCCTTTTGAATGCGTTGCGATTTTTTGTCAGCAACATCCTCCTTTTTTAAAATGATTTGATTGTTTTTCATGATTGACGTGTTTAAAAGCCCTATTTACCTTAAAGACGATCAACTTTCGAAAAGATGGACATTTTTTTGTTAAAGTTTAGTTGAAAGAAAATATTTGTTCAATTTCAAGTACTATTCGATCTCTTGGAGTCAAAAAACGAGTCGGACAAATCAAAGCGTAGAGTAACGTTTAGTGCAGAGAAAAAAAATGCCGTTGCTTAACGAATAAGTCAACGGCATTCTAAAATTTTAGAAATTATTTTATAACGTTCTCAAGTACTCTGAAACAGCACGAGTTTCATCTTCAGATAAGTTCTGATTCAACATGATTGCATTATTGTATTCTTTCAAAAGGGCTTTTGCAATAGGGTCTTCTTTCAACATGCCATCAGGATTTGCAATCATATTCATCACCCATGC